>JAISXS010000048.1 GCA_031270385.1 Puniceicoccales bacterium
GAAAAATTTTGGGCTAAACTCAAACGAAAACTCAGGGATATCTTGCCTCTTTTCTCTTCCCTTGGCGATGCACTTTACCATGCTTTTTTGTGCCTTTCTTAACCGGAGCTGCTATATAAGTCCTCATTGATCGCCGAGGCTTTCTATTTTGGCCCTGAGGTCTGCCTTCTGCAGTGCATCGATGATTTCACCAATTTCTCCTTCCATAATCTGCGGAAGACTGTACAACGTTAATCCGATACGGTGATCGGTTAGCCTGTTTTGCGGGATATTGTACGTTCTTATGCGCTCCGAACGATCACCCAATCCGATCTGATTTTTTCTGGTTTGAGCATATTTCGCCCGCTCTTCTTCCTCCTTTTGTTGCAACAACCGCGATCGGAGAACCTTCATTGCCTTTACCTTATTTTTTTGCTGGGACCGTTCATCGGCACAATAGACTGTCACGCCACTTGGTTTGTGCAAAATTTGTACCGCCGAATCGGTGGTGTTGACACCCTGACCACCCGGACCACTCGCACGGCACACCGAAATTTCAAGGTCATCCGGTGAGATTGTTATGTCAATTTCTTCCGCTTCCGGCAATACGGCAACCGTTGCAGCCGATGTGTGTATTCGACCGTTTGCCTCAGTCACTGGTACACGCTGTACCCTGTGTACGCCACTTTCAAATTTCAGGAATTTATAAACATCCTCTCCGGAGATTAGAAATATTACTTCCTTTATGCCGCCAGTGTCGGACACGCTCGTAGACATTACCTCTATTTTCCATCCCATCGATTCCGCAAACTTTGTGTACATCCTGTACAAATCGGCGGCAAAAAGAGACGCCTCTTCTCCGCCTGTGCCAGCACGAATTTCGAAAACAGTATTTCTCGAGTCACTTGGATCTGGTGGTATCATTAGCATCAGCATTTCGCCGCGTAGCTTTTCGACAAGTCGTTGGCCATCGTTAATTTCCTCCTCCGCTAGTTCGCACAGTTCACCATCGGATGAAGGATCGGCGAGTATCGCTTTGGAGGACTCTATGTTCGTCAAAATTTTTGCCATTTGCTGCTCCTTTTCCAGCAACGTTCCCATTTTCTGATGCTCCCTAGACACCGCCATTGCCGTTTTGCGATCCGAGTAGAAATCGGAGTGACCTATTTGCTCTTCCAGTTCCTTGTACCGCGCCCTAAATTTCGTAATATCCGGGATGTCCATCGGACAACAGTACTAGTATTTTTTAGTGAAAACAACAAGAATTTTTACAAAAAGGACGCTGAAAATGTTCGAAAACTATCACGCCCATTGACATAATCGATGCCGCACCGCGTTTTACCATGATTGGGCAGAAAGGACTGTTATCCATTCTCAGCAGCGTCCAGCACATGGTGGGAATCAGAATAGTTTGACATTTTCGTAGTGAAGGATTTGATAGTTTTTCCCGTTACGCATACGAATTTCGATGACGTCGAACCTGTAGGATACACCACAGCGCGTAAATTTGCGAAGATACGCCCTGCACGTTCTTCGTAGAATCTCTTTCTTTTTTTTGTTGACGGCAAAGTATCCGGGAACAAGGCTTTCGCAGCTGCGCAATTTTACCTCAACGAACACAAGAACGCCACAATTACGATCCAGCGCGACGATGTCAATTTCACCCCTGTCGAACGTCCAGTTGCGACACAAAACCAAAAATTGTTTCCTTTTCAGAAATCGGACCGCCAGATCTTCCCCGATTTTCCCATAGTCGGTGGGACACTTCCCAACAGCAGCACGACAAGAAAACGAGTGCACGAAACTACGGCACTTCACCGCAAGACGCCCCACGCGACTGAGTAATGCCCGAAAAAAACGAAAGATCACCCTCTCCCACAACCGGAAGAATTTCCACTATTTTGCGACGTAACTTTTCAATCTGCTACCCGGACGAAACTTCACCGTTTTGGATGCTGGAATTTGGATTTTTACATGCGTCTTCGGATTGACGCCGGTACGGGCCGCTCGTTTGGCAACGATGAACGTACCAAAACCGATGAGCTGGACGCTTTTTGCGCTTTTCAGGCCATGCATTATCGCCTGCAACACCGCATTTAAAGACCGTTCCGCACAGGCCTTCGAGCAGTCACAACCGATCAGTTCCTTCACCTTATCTACGAGTTCCGATTTATTCATTGCTTTATCACTCCTTTTGTGCAAGTCTAGTCGCCAATACCACCACTGGACGATGCATGGTGAAAATGTACGGCACCATTGCAAGAAATTTTTTATAAAAGAACGCACTTTCCCAGAAAAAACCAGATTTTTCACGAATCCATACCGATCTGATCCGCATTGTGGAGATTTTTTTCCTGGAGGGCGAATTTTGATCGCCGCAGAATGGTAAAATCTTTCCATCGCGGGCCGTGATTACGGATCATGCGAGTTAGGAATTTGTTCATTGCAACCAAGAATTTCGGAAAAATCTCGGAATTCAAGCGCATGTTGTTGCCAAGTGGTTTGAAAATTTTGTCGATCGGTGATGGTGAAGTTCTCGACGTAGAGGAAACTGGGGAAACGTTTCTAGAGAACGCAAGGATAAAGGCCGAGGCAGCGAAGTTCTTTGTAAACGATGCGACAGTGGTAGTTGGTGACGATTCCGGGCTGTGCGTTGCGGCCATGGGAGGCCGTCCTGGTATACACTCAGCTAGGTACGCCAATGGTGACTTCGCATCCGCGATGGATAGGATATTGTTTGATTTGCAAGGTATGGATAGACAAAACAGGGGAGCGTGCAATTTTTGTGCTTTGCACGCAATTGGGCCCAATTTGTCCGGTGCTTTCCGCGGAGAAGTCCACGGAACGATAGCGCAATTCAGACGCGGCAATGGGATGGGATACGATCCAATATTCATACCGGATGGGGAAGAGAGAACGTTTGGGGAAATGGCTGGCGAGGAGAAGGATAGGATTTCGCATCGCGGAGCGGCGGTTAGAAAATTGCTGAATCATTTGCTGCGCGACTCCTAGGGCGTGTTAACGCTATTGCAAAATAAAAAGGAAAGAGTAAGAAATGGAGATGGAGATAACAGAAGAACAATACGCGCGAATAGATGGAATTATGCCAAGACAGAGAGGGAACGTA
>JAISXS010000005.1 GCA_031270385.1 Puniceicoccales bacterium
CAGAAAGATTCCCATTTTTTGGAATAGAAGGTATGCTTTTTTCGGGGAAGATGATTATGCATAACTGTCACGTTCGATAAGGGCATCTCGTCCAACGATATTTGGCGGAGAAATTTCCTTTTTTGTAAAGAAAAATACGCCCTTTTCGAGTGAAACAGCTATAAAATTTTATCGTTGCCATAAATTCGGTTTGCAACGTGGTCTTACATCGAAAAAGGCGTATTTGCACAGCAAGCAAAAAAACTGTACCTTCGTCGAAAGTTTGCAGTGGAATGGCTACGGCCGTCCGTAACCCGCGGTGGATTGCCACTTTGTGTATTTTACACCATTCGATTGGCGAAGTGGTTCCGCCGCGAAACGCACCGCTTTTACAGCGGAATTTTTCGAAAAATCATGAAATTTTCTCATGTCCAGGGAGCTGCGTAGGGAATCTGCCAATTTTGCCCTTTCCCGGTGTTCGTCACAGAATTCAAACACGAAGGAGTGTTCTACGCAACCATCGTTGTTGTGGACGAAGTTTTTAAATTCATCTAAAAAATCCGGCAAAAAATTTGTTTCCCCGTCTAGCAACCATGTGACTGCCCTGATTATCCTGCTAATGCCGTGGTCTAGCGGCTCGAGGTCGTTGACGTTGAAACTTACTTCCCCGTCTCGCACGCGCACACTCCCGGTAATCATCGCGAGTGAACCATTTTCCAACTTGCCGCAAACGCGCTCGTAGGAATCTGGAAAACAATTCATTTTGAACTGTGCATTTTCAGTTTCAAAAGTAAAAAATGCCCAGGTGCGATTGTCCTTCTTTGTGATCTTTTTCGTTACTGCACTTACAACGCCGCAAATTCTGAACGAATCCCTGTCTCCTAGGGTTAGCAAATCCCCCGTCGGCGGCCAATTGACGACGGGCATTAGATTCTTGTAGTTTTCGAGAGGATTTCCACTCACGTAAAATCCAAGGAGTTCCTTTTCGTTGCGCAATTTTTCCATCCTAGACATCGATGGCGACGCCGTTGAAATCTCCTGGCTAATACTGGTTGCCGGCGATTGAATTGTGTCGAACAATTGCATCTGGCCCTTTGACTTGTCGGATTGCATGGTCGCAGCTTCCTGCATGGCCGCTGGCAAATGCTCAATCAAATGCTTCCTGTCGTACCCGAAGTCGTCAAACGCGCCGGTCAAAATCAGCGCCTCAAGGACGCGTTTATTTACTACACGTGAATCTACGCGACCCATAAAATTTGCAAAATCTTTGTACGGTCCATCGCGATTACGTTCCAGCAGAATGTTTTTTGCTGCGACATCCCCCACCCCTTTTACCGCTGACAGTCCGAATAAAATATAGCCAGAATTTCCCTCCACATGCGGCGTAAATTCCTCTTCGGATTCGTTTATACTGGGCCCAAAAACCGATATTCCCATGCGCGTCGCTTCAGCTATCAAATCCCTAATTTTGTCTGCGTTTCCACTGTCGCAGGAGAGCATGGCGGCAACGAATTCAACGGGAAAATGTGCCTTCAAGTAGGCGGTATAGTAGCCAATTACAGCGTAGGCATCTGAATGGGACTTGTTGAATCCATAGCCGGCGAATTTTTCAAGAATTGAAAAAATTTCTTCCGCCTTCCCCCTCGGAATACCATTGTGTTTGGCGGCACCCTTTACGAAAACATCCCGCTGGGCATTCATGACATCCACCTTCTTTTTACCCATCGCCCGTCGGAGAATATCAGCTCCTCCCAATGAATATCCGGCAATTACGCGGGCGGCTTCCATAACCTGCTCCTGATAAACAAGTATGCCATAGGTCGATCGGCAGATGTTTTTTAATAGCGGATGGGCGTACTTTATTTTCGATGGATCCCGTTTTCCGGCTACGTATTCTGGCAATAATTCCATGGGTCCCGGACGATAGAGCGCACTCAATGCACTAATGTCGTCGACACTCGAAAATCCAAATTGGCGACACCACCGCTGAATTCCCGCAGATTCAAATTGGAACACGCCAGTTGTTTCTCCGCTTCGCATCAGAGCAAAGGTTTCTTCATCCTCCAGTGGGACCTTTGAAACGCTGAAATTTTCCAGCCCTGAACGGCGATGGATATTTCTCTCGGCGACGTTGATCACTGTTAATGTTTTGAGTCCGAGAAAATCCATTTTTAAAAGGCCGAGCTCCTCGACGGCCTCCTTGGCATACTGCGTGCAAAGAACGTTATCTTGTATTGTTACGGGCACGAGATCACGCGTTGGCCTGTCGGAAATAATAATTCCGCAGGCATGGGTTCCCGTGTTGCGCACCATGCCTTCCAAAATTTTTCCCTCCTCCAAAATTTTCCGTATCAGCGGGTCACGCTGCTGTTCGTTGCGTAATTCAGACGACTTTGCCACGGCTCCTTCGATCGTTATACCAAGGTCATCCGGAACCATCTTGGCTATTCTGTTAGCTTCTTCGTAGGGGATGTCGTAGACCCTGCAAAGGTCACGGATTACCATTTTTGCACCGAATGTTCCGAACGTTATTATGTTTGCCACATTGTCCAGACCGTAGATATTGCGCACGTATTCGATGACGTCTTCCCGCCGTCGCATGCAAAAGTCTATGTCAAAATCCGGTGGAGATACCCTTTCTGGATTTAAAAATCTTTCGAAAAGCAGGTTGAAGCGAATTGGGTCGATGTCCGTGATTTTTAGGACGTATGCCATCAGACATCCCGCCCCAGAACCACGCCCCGGTCCGACGACAACACCATTCGTCTTCGCCCAGTGAACAAAATCCCAGACTATCAAAAAATAGTCGATGAACCCGGTTTTTTCGATGACGGACAATTCGTAATCCAATCTGCGACTGAGGTTTTTCGCGGAATGTTTTTCTTCCTGACTTGTCTCATCCAATCCAAAGGCATCCATTTTTGCCTCTTGCGCATCCTCGTCTTCCGATGCAGCGGCAACATACTCAACGCCGTAACGGTATTTGATTCCTTCTATGCACAGATTGCGCAAGTAATCACCATGCGACAATCCGCCAGGTATCGGTCTCTGAAAAACTGGAAAATGATTTTCCCCGTATGGCATTTCAAATTCGCACATATCCGCCACAACTATCGTGTTGTCGATGACGTCAGGCCGTTCCTTGAAAACCATTTCCATCTCTTTGCGAGATTTTATATAAAATTGGCGCCACGGCATGCGCATGCGGTCCTCATCGCCCACCTTCGAGCAAGTCTGAATGCATAGCATGGCATCGTGCGCTTCCCAATCCGATTGTAGGACGTAATGGCAATCGTTTGTCGCAACGGCGCGAATACCGTTATCATCCGCCAATTTCAATAATTTTGGAAGTACGATTTTTTGCACATCTATGCCATGGTCCTGCACTTCTATGAAGAAATTTTCCTTACCAAAAAACGACACAAGGTCTTCCAAACCACGCTGCGCGAGTTCGTCATTTCCATCGAGCAACATCTGAGGGATATATCCCTGCACGCAGCCGCTCAAACACACCAAATCCGCACCATACTTCTTCATAAGGTCGAAATTTATTCGAGGCTTGTAGTAAAATCCTTCGGTGTGGGCAATGGAAACGAGTTTGCACAAATTTTTGTACCCGTTCAAATTTTTTGCCAACAGAATCGTGTGGTAGAGCGGGTACTTTTGTCGATTTTCTATGTTTTCACTGTGCAGGGAATAGAACTCACAGCCGACTATCGGCTTTACTCCAGCTTTTTTTGCATGCTTTGCAAAATCCGGTACGCCGAAAATATTTCCGTGGTCAGTCATCGCAATTGACGTCATCCCCAATTCATTGACGCGGGCAAACAATCTATCCATGCGGCATGCACCATCGAGCAGGCTATAATCAGTGTGGACATGCAAGTGCACGAATAACCCGTTGGACATGCTGCGCATTCTACTGAGAGAGCAAAATTTTGCAACCGTTATTCGCAGCGAATTCTTCAGAAAAATTTTTTGACAAAAAACGCGGCTTATTCTTGACTTTGGTATTTTAAACGATTACTCAGAGAACCATGTTAAACCTAAATATCGCGAGCTGCGTGTCTGGACTAGATCTATTTAGTGTTATAAATCGGGTCCAATCAACGGGCCCTACCACCCAAGATACAACACAAACTGCACTTATCAAAAATGGCATTACTTGCGGTACAGGAACCCACCTAAGTACAAGAATCAACCTACATACAAAAATCTACCTGTTTTTCAACATTGACCTCGAAATGTATTTGTTAGCCAATCTCACGGTAATTGCTGGTGAGAAAAAGGATAAACCGATTGGAGTCAATTACTTTGATACGTTTAAATATGAAGGCACATGTTCAGGACCAGGTGAGAATAATCCGCCAAGGATTGAGACATATGCTCCTAGGCCTGGAGACACTGTTTATCGTGCAGAATTTTATAACAAGGATCTGCATGCATATATCTATGCGGGCCTCGTGAAAGTCCAACAAAATGGGGCTAACAGCTACGGCATGATGCCGGTTTCTATCTGTGATTGTGAACTCGTTCAAAATGGTAATGTCATTCAAAGTGTCGTGTTCAACCAATGGTCGCTATCATCTAGGCACGTCAATCACATATCCTACGATTCCCGTCTCGTGCCTTCAACCAGTTTAACCGACTTCGAGCAGTCCAAACACCATCTCCCGTCTTTAGCCTGTTTAGGACAATACGTCTCGCCTTCCGACCTCTGTCTCCCGCCTCCAAACCATTCCGTCAAAATCAAACAGTACGTCCCGCCTTCCAACATGCCACCATTAGATTCGTGCATCTCAGAAATAGACCTTCCGTGTAGTTCACAGACAGACCTTTCGTATGGAGAGTCACAGAATAATCAGCCGGCGCGCGAATACGGCGACACAACAATTTCCCCCGATGATGATTATGATGATG
>JAISXS010000029.1 GCA_031270385.1 Puniceicoccales bacterium
CATCGAAAAATTTTGGGCTAAACTCAAACGAAAACTCAGGGATATCTTGCCTCTTTTCTCTTCCCTCGGCGATGCACTTTACCATGCTTTTTGTGCCTTTCTTAACCGGAACTGCTATAGTCATCTTACCCGAGAAAAGCATGCTCCTCTTTTCCAAGAAACTGGAACTCTGCCACTGAATATCGTTAGATAAAATGCTTTTCTCAAGCAAGATAACTTACATAGTTATCTTACCCGAAAAAAAGCACATTCCCTATTCCAAAGAAACGGAAGTTTTACCGTTATAGCAGTTCCCCTTGACGAGGGCGTTTAAAAATATAGCAGGCGAGAGCGAGATGTACAGCTGTCACGCCCGACAGGGGCATCTTATTCAACGATACTTGGCGGGGAAGTTCTCCTTTTTATAAAGGAAAGCACGCCCTCCTCAAGTGAAACAGCTATAAATATCGTTAGACAGAATGCTTTTCTTAAGTAAGACAACTTATAGCACGCACACTCACCCCAAACGTCTCGCTTGTTTCCATTACTGTGTGTGCATTTTCATATTTTAACACTCTCTTTTTCAGATCCGTTGTGCAGTATGCCATCTACGCTTCATGTGCAAATTTAAATGCGCTTGTCAATGAGTATGACTATAACCAAACTAATGCTATGTATTTAAACGCGAAACGTCGGAAATCACTCTGAGATTCCGTGCGCTACCGAGAAAGCGATTAAACATATTGCGTATATACGCATCGTCTTTATAATTATTTCTGTAGTCACTGTCACTGTCTTCAACGCCAGTTTTATGCACAAGTCTCCAAGTAACTTCTGCAAGCCGTTGTCCCTGCTGCTGTGTAATGAGTCCCATTTTGACGAGATCCAAATTTCCCGGATTGAAATTACGCGTGCCACCAATACAGCGCGTGATTTCAAGGCAATCTGCGACTTGTACTAACGTTTTCGCCAACGATTGCTTATCAGTTCCTTTCGCGTCCTTATTTATAATCGCAGAAAAAACAATGTGCGCGTATTGTTTCAATTCCGGTGTTGCCCAGCAGTGTTGTCCTGCATAGTATGCGCTATTCTTTTCGTAAACGTCTTTGTCATCACCTTGTCTTCCAGAATCATGGAAAATTGCAGCAATTGCGCCCGCCAATATCTGCTCGGGCAAAATTTTTACCCCTTTTTCATATAGAAGCTTCGCGAGAAGTAGGACGTTAATCAAAGTACGAGTAGCATGTTTTGGTCCATGTACTGTATGATGGTGCCCTGGCCGAAAATTAACAATTTCGCAGAAACAACGCTTTATGTCTTCATAGTGTGTACGTTCTCGTATTACTTCGTTGCCGCGACCAGCTTTCTCCAGATTTTCTAATTTAGTTAATAACTCGGTGCAATTACATGCACCAAGCTGAGACCTGTCTTTAACCACGTGGATCATATCGTTAACCGTCATGTTGACCCATTTTTTCGGCTTACCACCTTTTTCCATGCTAATAAAGAAAAAATCTTCGTACTTTGGAGTCCTTTTTGTGTAGTTATTTCGTATGGCGTGGAAATGTGCATCTTCAAGAATCTTAGGAAGTGGCGCTTTCCCACCGAGTATTGCATTGATTCCCTTCAGTGTTAATGCACTTAGTGCGTCGTTTAGATTTGCCGATTGCTGATGTGTTAGCCCTCCAGGTGTTATGGCCGGCGATGTCGGTACATGCCTTCTCTCAGCCGATTGTGAAGGTGGCTGATGTGTGTAGGTTGGAGCTCCCAAGCGATGCGGTTGTGGCACACGTCCTCCCTGATTCAATCGTTGGGGGGGTGTCGAAGGCAGAGGTACCGAAGGCCGTGCTGGCATAGGCGCTCCTATTCGATGTTGGCCCGTTACTAACGCGCGCAACGAATTTTCGTACTCTCGTTTATTATGTTCATCATTGGGTACGCAGAATATTACTCCTTTTATATTCGTTTTCGGGGTATCATTGATATATTCACGCACGGCTTCGATCGCTATTTTTCGCGCTTCGTCATGTGGGAATTTGTAGGACCCGCAAGATATGCATGGGAACGCCACCTGTTCTATGGGTTGTCCGGAATTGGAACATCGGTCGCAAAGAGTTAGGGACGATTTGTAACACTTCTTCAAATTTGCGGCGTCGGCTGGGGTTGGATGGTTGCCGGATATACGCGGCCCAACTGTGTGAATCACGAATCTTGCCGGAAGATTGTAGCCTTTGGTAATTTTCGCCTCACCCACTTTGCATCGCACTCCATCATCGTTGATAAGTCGTTCGCAGTGCTTTCGAAGGTCTGGCCCAGCTGCCTTGTGAATCGCCCCGTCGATTCCGCCGCCACCCAAAAGTGACGGATTAGCGGCATTAACTATCGCATCAACTCTCAGCTTCGTTATATCTTCCCCGGATACACTCAAGATCGTATTGCCGATGACGACTCTGCCTTGCTGATCAAGTCTTGCTGCCGGTGCCGATGATGGTTGTGTCTGCGGGGTGGCTGGAATTTCCAAGTGAGACGACCGTTGTGCATGCACTCCGCCGAGAACATGACTATCATGGCGGTCAACATACGCAGGACTGCGTAGGACGTTGCCCCGTGGGTTCTGATTCGCTCCCCCAGGATGTGGATGTCCCTGCCCGTGGTTCACATTTCGCGATCCTCTGTTTTCCAGATTGTTGTGATTGTGTCTGTTCTGTAACCCATGTTCTACTCTGTTTCCATGATTGCCATTTTGTACGCGAGCGCCACCGCGCTCTCGTTCTCGTCGTTGTCTTGTTGGTGGCTGAACCCTTCTGTCAAAATTTACTTCGCTCATAATACGTACTCCTTAAAGTAAAGGATGTAAATCATACATTTAACAATGTCAACGCTGTAATTTATAGTCATCTTACTTAAATGCGCTTGTCAAGGAGTTTGACTATATATTTTTTGCTAATTTTGCCTATAAAGCTCATTAAATAGCCATATTTGCTGCGGGTTCCCAATTTTCCATGGCAATTCGGTCCTGTGCTCATCACTAATAAACGAAACATTGATATTTTCCCATTCTGCCACCACCGTGACCCTAACCGCATCGCATGAAGTTTGGTTCGTTTTTTATGCTATCGGCTTGATACTTTCGCTTTTAAAATTTTTGCATAATTATGTTCATTTTTACCAACCACTTAAGCGTCTTTCCTGGACGAAATAAGAATAGAGTTCGTGGAAACGATGGCCATGCCACCTTTCACTGAAAAGATATAGTCATCTTCCCCGAAAAAAGCATATCCTCTATTTCAAGAAGCGGGAATCTTTTCGCCAAATATCGTTATATAGAATGCTTTTCTCATGTAAGACAACTATGTTTGACGGAAAAAAGCGGAAACAGTGGTAAGATCTGGCCCAACATTTGCGCAGATAAAGTCCAAATATGGCCATTGACTACGGAGGGCTTTCGATTAGCTTGCGCCAAATATGATTATTCGGCCAAAAACACGGGGTTTCATATCGCTGACGGCACATCCTAAGGGATGCGAAGAAAATGTTAGGGAGCAAATTGAATTTGCTACGGAACATCAAATTCAAAATTCTCCAAAAAATGTCTTGGTGATCGGTGCGTCCACTGGCTATGGGCTGGCGAGCCGCATAGCGTTGGCGTTCGGTGGGGGAGCGAATACAATCGGTGTGTTTTTCGGACGGCCATCCGATGGTGTTAAACCAGCGTCTGCCGGGTGGTACAATTCCGTTGCCTTCAAAAAATTTGCCGAAGAAAGAGGTTTGATCGCGGAAAATGTCAACGAAGATGCGTTTTCATCACAGACGAAATCGTTGGTGGTCGATATCATCGGAGAAAAACTTGGTAAGATCGATTGTGTCGTGTACAGCCTAGCGTCTCCGAAAAGGACGGACCCATTTACCGGAGAGACTTTCAAGTCAGTTTTGAAACCGATAGGCACCCCATTCACGGGCAAATCGGTCAACGTTGACAGCGGAGAAGTCTCCAGTGTCACAATCGAGCCGGCAACCGCGGAGGAAATATCGGCAACAATTAAAGTTATGGGTGGAGAAGATTGGGAGCTGTGGATGCAGACACTACACGGCGAGAAACTGCTAAGCAACGGCGCCAAAACGATTGCCTATTCTTACGTTGGCCCCGAAGTCACGTGGCAGATCTACGCGAATGGGACAATAGGCGTCGCCAAGGATGATGTCACGAGGGCGTGTTCGTCAATAAATTTTCTATTGGAAGATATCAAAGGTCAGGCGGTTGTCTCAGTCAACAAGGCCGTTGTTACCCAGGCCAGTGCTGCGATTCCGGTCATACCACTGTACATTTCCGTTCTTTTCAAGATAATGAAAGAAAAAGACTGCCACGAAGGATGTATTGAACAGATGGTGCGCCTGTTCAAGAGTCGCATTTATGAAAAATTTCCACAAAAATCAGCGGATGAGCAGGGAAGGATACGAATGGATGAGTTTGAAATGGCGGACGATGTGCAAGCGTTGGTTTTGGAAGCTTGGCAAAAAATTTCTACGGAAAATTTCAACGAATTTGCTGACATAAACAGCTACAGACACGAATTTTTAAAGCTGTTTGGCTTTGGGATCGAGTCTATAAACTATGACGAAGATGTTGATATTTGAAAAATTTTAACATTTTCGGCAAAAATTCTTGACGCGCATGGTGACGATGGCAGAATGTGGACTTTTATGAAAGGAATTTGATGGGCGGACAAGGTAATATCGTTCCGAACGATTCGCAGTTCACACTGGAGAAGCTTTATGTCATGTTAGCGAGTTACATAGAGACTAGCGAAGCTGATCTGAACTCTACATTAACGAAACTTCAGCAGACGCAAAACGTTGGCCAGTCCGAGTTGTTGGCCATACAGGCAAAAGTTCAGGCGTGGGGGACTTTGTGTTCGTCCGTAACCGGTTCATTGCGTGCTGCCGGTGATGCGTTTAAAGCGACATCTCAAAACATAAGATAGGCATTTGGCCCGCAAATATCATGGCTGAGGACGAAAAGGATTTGCCGGCACCATCCGAACTAATGCAAATTTTGATGGATGTCGGATGGGTAGCAATCGGAAGGGGAATGAAAGCGAATGCGGAGAGTATCTTTTCCGGAATCGCCGCTGCGCGTCCGAACAGTGAGTTACCGTTGATAGGGCTCGCTGTGTGCGCCATCAATTTCGGAAATTTCGTGGGAGCGTCAAAGATACTTGCCCAAAAGGCGTTGCCACTTAACCCAAACAACGGGATTGCGAGATGCTTTCTTGCGGTCGCCGTAAGAGCGATCGGAGAAAAAGATTACGCGCTCGAATTGGCAAATTGCGTTGCCAATGAATGCGATGATCCAGTGGCGGTCGCGTTCGCAAAATCACTGATAACCGGCAAGGACGTGGAAGATCCCGTTCAAAATTGATCCATGCCATTTCCTCTGCTGTGGCAAAATGTACTTAAACTGTTGCAATTCCTTTGCCGTCGGATTTTTTTGTGTCCATGCGAGATTTTGTTGGTGTTGCGTATGTTTTTGCATCAATCCTGTTTATCATAGGGATAAAACTGCTTGCCAGGGCGGATAGGGCACGCGTTGGAAATTTGATTTCAGGGACCGGGATGCTTACGGCGTTAGTCGCGACGCTGATTGGATCCAATGTTCTATCGATCGGGACAACAATTGTCGCCATCGCCATTGGGACGATCGTCGGAATGCTAATGGCTTATCGGGTAAGGATGATAGCGCTGCCGGAGATGGTAGCTTTGCTAAACGGCCTTGGTGGGTTGGCCAGTGTCTTTGTTGCTGTGGCCGAGTTCCATAGAATTTCGACACTCGGGTGGCTAAAATATTTTACATGGTGCGATGTTCAGTATACGGAGAGCGCTATCTACGGGGCGAGTTTCGCGACATTTGCCGCCGTGTTCATAGGTGCGATTACATTCACCGGAAGTTTGGTGGCGTATCTGAAGCTTGCTGGAAAAATGAAACGCCAGTTCGGCGTGAAAAGGTCATTAAATGTGGCGTTGCTAGTAATTATTTCAATCATGTGGTTGTTTTTTACAGTACGCGAAATTTCGTCCCTTGGGATGATTTATGCCGCTCTGGCCATTTCATTGATTCTAGGAGTCACGTCTGTCATGGCGATCGGCGGAGGAGATATGCCGGTCGTGATATCGCTGTTGAATAGCTTATCTGGCATGGCAGCGGCGGAAACAGGATTCATATTATCAAATGTTGTCCTCGTGGTGGCAGGATGTTTGGTAGGTACAAGCGGACTGGTTTTAACGGTAATCATGTGCAAGGCGATGAATCGCAGCCTTGGCAATTTCCTGCTCGGAGGATTCGGAAGTAGCGGCGAGGCAGCGTCAATTGGAAACGAAGAACCGAAATTCACATCTGTGGAAGACGCGTATTATGTCCTAGAAGCTGCACGAAACATCGTCTTCGTGCCAGGATACGGAATGGCCGTCGCCCAAGCGCAACACGTCGTGAACGAGCTTGGAGCAATTTTAGAGAATAATGGCGCAGATGTAACATATGCAATTCATCCTGTTGCAGGTCGCATGCCGGGACACATGAATGTATTGCTTGCGGAAGCGGATGTTTCCTACGAACAGCTCGTCGACATGGAAACTGCTAACAGCGGGATGGCAAGTGTGGATGTCGCGATAGTCATAGGTGCCAATGACGTTGTCAACCCGGCAGCGGCGAATGATAAAAATTCCCCGATCTACGGCATGCCGATAATAAACGTGCACTTGGCGAAGTCTGTATTTGTTTTGAAAAGAGGAAGCGGCACAGGATTTTCTGGCTTGCAAAATGCCCTATTCATGATGGAAAATACGCGTATGATATACGGTGATGCGAAGAAGACAATTTCCGCGTTGGTAGCGAGTTTCAAGAACAGGTGAGGAATGGTGGAAGCGAAACAAACTACGATAACTGGATTCCTCGATAGGGTAATTTTTAGGAATGACGTGAATTTTTTCAGTATCGCCGAGGTTAGGGTCGGAAACAACGGCGACAAAGTCGTAATTTGTGGGATTCTACCAGGCGTGCAGTGCGGAGAAACACTGGAAATGACTGGGACGTGGGTTGTCCACGAGAAGCATGGCCCACAGTTCAATGTGGAAAAATTTGAATCAAAATTGCCTTCCGATGTCAATGGAATAAGAAGATATCTCGGAAGCGGGTTGATCGAGGGCATAGGAAAGATCTATGCAAAAAAAATAGTCGACCATTTTGGAACGGAAACATTCCATGTACTTTCATCCGAATCTTCGAGATTGACAGAGGTAGAAGGAATAGGGCCTATGCGTGCGGAAAAAATCAAGGAAGCGTGGAATACCCAATTTGCCATTCGCGATATTATGATATTTTTGCGGACCTACGGCGTGACAAATGCGCTATGCATGAAGTTGTACGAAAAATATGGAAACGATGCCCGCAATATTTTGGAAACGAATCCCTACCGTGTCTCCCGGGAAGTGCACGGAATAGGGTTTAGAACGGCCGATAAAATTGCAAAAAACATGGGGATTCCAACTACCCATATTTCCCGCATAGATGCTGGCATTATACGCGTTTTGTCCGAATCGGAGCAAAATGGCCATACCTGCATCCATCGCGACCAATTGATAAAATCATCCCAAATTTTGCTAGAATTACCACGCGAGAGAATAGATAGTCGCGTAGAAAACTTAATATCATCTAGCGAGTTATGTGTGCTTTCTGACGGTATCGTCCAGAAATCGTATCTGCGGAGCGCGGAAGATTCGATAGAGAAGTGCCTGCAAAATATTCTCTTCGATAAGGACTCGACGTTGCCGGACATTTGGACAGAAAAGGCAATCGATTGGGCACAGAAGCGGGAAAGTTTGACATTCGCTCCGGAGCAAATTGCCGCGATAGAATCGGCGCTGACCAATAAAGTTTCCATACTCACTGGCGGACCCGGTACTGGCAAAACGACCATATTGCGTTCGCTCGTTTCCATCCTTTTGGCAAAAAAGGCGAGCGTCGTTCTCTGCGCACCAACTGGCAGAGCAGCCCAGAAAATTTCGGAAACCACGGGCCATAAGGCACAAACTATTCATCGACTATTGCAGTATAAACCCGGCGAACATACATTTTTGCACGGTGAAGGAATGCCGATTAAAGCAGATTTTGTGGTAATTGACGAGGCCAGCATGATCGATGTATTCCTCGCATCATCGCTGCTTAAAGCGATTCCAACGACGGCGCATGTCATGCTCGTCGGCGACACCGATCAACTGCCATCCATCGGTCCCGGGAGTGTACTCGATGATATGATAAGATCTGAAAAATTTTGCGTTACGTGCCTACGAAAGATTTTTCGTCAAGAGGAGTGTAGTTCCATCGTTTCCGTCGCCCACAGCATACTGGGTTCTTCTAATTCCCATCCGGCGACCGTGCGTTCATTTTCAGAAATTAATCCGTCAGACGACTTTCATTTCGTAGAAACATGCGATCCCGATGACTGCATGGGGAAGATAACGACACTGTGCCGAAAATATTTGCCCACGTGGTATAATGTCGATCCAATCAACGACGTACAAGTATTGGTCCCGGTACACAAGGGAATAATCGGTACGGAAAATCTGAATTCCACATTTCAAAATATTTTCGTTGATAAGGAATTCGGTACCAACTGGACACAATTTCGCATCGGAGACAAGGTGATCCAAACGAAAAACAATTATGAAAAAAATATCTTCAATGGCGATCTCGGCAGAATAACACATCTAGATGGTGACGATTGCAGTGCAATTGTAAACTTTAGCGGTGAAACAGTATCGCTAAGCAGAAACAATCTGTCGGACATGAATTTGGCCTATGCTATAAGCATACACAAGTCGCAGGGCAGCGAATTTCCGATAGTCGTAATCGCTCTCATGAAGCAGCACTATGTCATGCTGCACAGAAACCTTCTCTACACTGCGATCACACGCGGAAAGAACAAGGTTTTCATAGTCGGAGACCCTATAGCCTACTCCGTAGCTATGCAAAACAGGGAAAAAATGCAACGGCTGACCGGCTTGTATGCCAAAACCATCTAGGCTGAAACGCGCCCGTGATTTTTATAGTCATCTTCCCCGAGAAAAGCACATTCTCCATTCCAGAAAAACTGGAATTTTTCTGCTAAGCATCGTTAGACAAAATGCTTTTCTCAAGAAGACAACTATAAACGGAACGCCCTTATCGGTCGTGATAAGGGCATTTCGTCATGGAACTTAATTCGTTCCTTTTTAGCTGTTCACTAATCTGTTAAGCTCAGCCTCTACCTCTTCATCAGATATTGATATTGGGTTGTTTCTCATACATTGAGTTTCGAATGACGTGACATACCAAAGTGCTCTGTTGACCAATTCAATGTGGTTTTTCGGTGAAACACAGGATCGAGCAATGGACACCATTCGATTAAGATGTTCTATAATCGCAATTTTGTCTACGCCGAGGCGAAATTTCACATCGTTTACAGCGTTACCTATTGCGACCATCGCCTCTTGCTTGTTGAGTGTATACACAAGTCCTGCAAATTCCAATACATCACCAAGACCACAGGAGGGGTTATAAATTCTGCTAACGGCATCACCAAGCGGTCTTCTTTTATTTTCCACTTCCCTTCTTTCCGCTTCAATCCTTCTATTTTCCGCTTCTAGAGTTTTCACAGCATTTCTCAACGCGTTTGTTAGATTTCCCTCTTTCAATTGTAATTCGGATAGCGGTTCTTTGGTAACGTCGAAGCTGCGCTCTTTAAGTTTACCCACTGTCTGCCTAGACATGGTAACAAAATTTTTAATCGCCGCAAGTGGGTCGCCAAGACTTGTTTCCTTGGCGAACGCAATTACTGCATTGGTAAGTGTGTCTTGATTGGTCGATTTCAAATTATGAAGTAGTTTGTTGAGATTTTTAATTAAGATATTCTTTGTTTCGTTTTTCATTAACAGACTACTGCTTTTCACTAACAGACCGTATAATTCATTGATTGTCCCAATCGTACTCGATATTTGCCTGGTCATGTGGATCTTTTTTTCGTTTGCCACAGGTCGAACAGCTTCGTTTCTTTTCTGGATTGGCCGATGTCGTGCATTGTCACCCGACGACTGAGCCGCACCGTTTGCTGCTTGCGCTGTATTGGTTTGCGGCACGTTGTTAACCGACGCACGAGAAGATCGTGCCGACGCTTTTGTTTCTTTAACGTTGCGTTTTTCAACATCACGCGTTCCGTTGCCGACATTTACATTAGGAGCGTTTGAAAGACCATTTTTTTTCGACGAAGTAATTTGTTCTGTCCTACCGCCCGTATTACGATTTTCGCGACGAAACACATTCCAAATTCTTCCTAACATACTAATAAGAGCCATACTTTATTACAGTATCGCTATTTTGTTTTTTGCAAGCTTTTTATGCGCACCAATAAAAAAATTAGTAACGGCCCGTATAGCCCTTTTATCTAGAAAGGGCATATTTTTTTCATAAAAATAAGGATTTTCCAGCCAAATACCGCTGAATAAGATGCCTTTGTCAAAGGTGGCTGTTATAATTTTATTCTGGCAAAAAAATGTTTATTTTCGCAATTTGTAGGCGTGAGCGAAACGGAAAATGTGGTGAAAGGCGTTGTAATTATAATTATCTTACCCGGGAAAAGCATACTATTTTTCATAAAAATGGGAATTTCCCCGCTAAATATCATTATATGAAATGCTTTTTTCAAGTAAGACAATTATATCTCAAAAAGTATATTCTGCTCCAATGGAGAAATTGTTGTTGGAAACATCCTTGGAAAACCTACCAACCCAGGTACCGGTCAATGTCCAGTTGCTGTTTAACTTGCGAGCGACATTTGCCAGGAAAATCGCGGAATTTTTCACTCCATATTCTTCATTGTGATAGTTGCCATTCGCTTGTAGACCATCTATGTAAACATTGTAGTCGGAATTTTTCCTGAGTGGCTGGCAATTCCAACCGGCACGGATTGTAAATTTCGTGGTATTGTCGATGGAAGTATCCCCCCCGGACTCCACTTCAAGATTCAGCCCAACCACCGTATCGATGAAATCGTAATTCGTGGCATCTGTCCGTATGGGATTAATTAGGATATCACGTTCTTCGTACGCCTCTTGGCGGATGTGGTGGTACTTCGCCGATAACCATGGACCACACTGACAGCCAGAAAATGAGAAAACATTCTTTATGAAATTAATCTTTGCGAAAATGTCCACTGCATCCACACTCGCCGAGCGACCGGTATCTGCGGATGTCCAGTGAAGTTTATTTTTCGAGTACGAAAATCCCCCGACGGCGCTGATGTCAGTTTTCAAATTCTCTTCGCTGAAAGATTCGTAGGCACCGTACAACGCAGCTGTGTAATGGTCATGATTAGCACTTTGATCGGTGGCAGCGACGTCTCCGGAAAACGTTGTTTTCCCGCGTACATATGCCAAAATTGCACCAACGCGTAGATAGCGTTCGTCATCCATGGTCGACAAATAGTCCGCTCCAATGACTACGCCATAGGATGTATCTTTGTGTCCCAGATTGCCGACTTCCCTGTGGTTCGAGTGGCCGCCTATGGCGTAGATAAATGGGTCGTTCAAGCTACCCTTCACCCTGGAAAGACGACCTTCCAGCGCACCTGTTATCAAATCATTGGCAAACATCGACGACGTCTGTAGCTTCCATCGCCACACGTCCGCGCTTATCTTAAAAACAGGCACCTGGTTTGGCATTATTTCTCTCTTTACATGCATAATCAGACCACCGGATGGACTGACAATCCCATGACTTAAATCATCAATAGCCGTAGCTAGATGACCACTACTATCTACAGTCACATCAGCGGCATAAAGGTCGAATGCATTCGGGTCCAAGGCCACAATCTCCTTATTACTGACTTCAGTACCGCCAAGCGCAGCTTCATCATGATTGTCCGGATTATAAGAAATTTCCTTTCCATTGACCGTAAGTTGGGATGCAAATGCATCGCGATCAAGACCATCGTCACCAAAAGCACCCGAAGCAATTAACCAATAGTATGTATCTGCCGGGAGTGGTCTGCCATTGTTATCGATGTATATTTTTCCGCCGTTAAACTGAATTTTGCCGCTACCACCTTCAAGGAATATAAAACTTTTGGGCGCTGCGATTTTACCATTAAGATCACTACTATCGACATGGATGAGCAGGTTGCTACCTGGATTTAGCGTTAGGGTACTACCGTTGCCGATTCGCAGGAGACCCGGACCTTTCCATGGATAATCATCGCCCACAAGTCTCACCGATCCTTCTTTACCGTCGTATTGATTTCTATCCTTATCATACAGTATCAATTTTGATGCAGCGTCGTCCAGGATCGTTGCAAATTTGTTGGCGCCTCCTTGCCGGTCGCCAATCTCGAGTGTTCCGTCCCGACCCACGATAATGTTTTTGATGTTGTACATTTGTTCATATATGGCGAGACGAGCACCGTTGTTAATAGTCAGCGTCCCAAGATCTCGCACCGGACCAAATGTGTTTACATTCCACAAGTTATCAATCGTCATTGAACTGCCATCGGTATTTTTGGATTCGCCAGCTTTGGCGATCGCACCGACTACGTTGACGGTGTTGGTCCCCCAATTCGCGAAAACCGGAGAAAATGAGCGGTCGCCGTTCACCTTTCCGCCGATGTAGATTTGGAAGTCACTTCCAAGCGCAAATGCCCTGGCATAATCACTAAGATTTATATCTCCCTGCTTTTCGCTAAATCTAAGCTCAAACACGTTACCTTGTTCTTGTTCGGTCACAGCGGCTGATGCCAACTTCGCACCAATGATGTTGACTGTAGAATCCCCAATCATATTCCTATCCGAATATATTCCCATGCGCCAACCGGCACTTCCATCTTCATCACTTTTGTCCGTATCCTTGGCACCAAAAACATTTACAACCGCGGAAATTTCGGATGGGTTTAGGATATCATTATCATCCAGACACTTGCTCAGTGCCAGTGCGGCGAACAGTTGCTCGCCGTTTGCATTGACCACGACCCCTCTGGCGGTGCTAGAAGGCCCGCCGCCCATGTCATCATGGCATGCACCACTTCCTATCACCGTAGCTACGGAGGGAACCCCGATCCCGATAGTCTCTTGTCCTGTGACGACGGCAAAGGCAGACAATGCGTTTTTATCACCAAGGGTCACGATGATGTCCTTCACAATAGCACCTCCTGAGTACTGTCCATTGTCGGCCACCACACTTCCTATCACCACTGCAGCACTTACCATGCCATTCTCATTTGAGCCGTAGGAAGTGGAAATTAGTACATTTTCCGCGCCAAAAGTTACTGAACTGTTTTCCATGGTTCCGTGGTACGCATCAGAGCTGATGGTGTTCCCTATAACCACGGCAGAACTGTACTCTCCACGAGAATCGGATATCAGAAAGTTTTTATTACCAAATGTCACCGTGTTGTCGATGAAACCCGCAGTAACGGCGCCAACGCCACTGCCGATGGCGTTTCCTATCACCGCAGATGAGCTGTGATCGTAATTATTTGAACTAGAAAACAACGAGTTCACGTCTTCGTTGAACACGATGTCGCAATGCGACAATGAAAAAATCGCACCCGTTTCGGAGTAATAGGGGGAGCCACTTCCGATGACAACAGCCGCAGAATCGCAAAAGCCATTAGTTAAATCTGACGTTGCACCAGAGACAGATATTGTCGTTGCAACATCAAACGTCAAATTTGACCGGGCGTCTACCGTGCCACCGGCAGTTTGTATGCCAATCGCTCCCGCCGGATTCTCATTCTCCGCTTTCGCAGTAGCATAAATTATAGGAATCTTTTGCGGATTCGTCGTGCTAACAATTTTCAAATTGATACCTTTTTCAAGGTCGATTCCAACGGCCATTGCGTTATTTGTCCACTCTGTCAATGGGCCCTCTCTTTTGTACAGCATCTTGGCCAAGATGTGGGCAGAGACGTCGACAGAACCGTCATCAGCTACCGACTCACTTGGATCGCATTGAAAATCCATTGTAAACAGAGATGCTTTCTTTTGCGAGTCCGTATACCCGTCCGGGAACGCAATACGCACGGCGGTACGGATACTGTCGTCACCTTCTTTGACATGTATCGCATCATCGCCATGTTCCCCATCGCTCGCTTTAAGTATGACTTCCTTCTGACCGACATTAAAATTCTGCATTTCGCCAACTATTCCATTGGATCCGTAGGCAACACGTGGAGGTATCGCAAAATACACGCACACAGCAAAAACAATAACCAAAGCAATCGACCCATATCTTACTTTATTCCCATTCATCCCGAAAACCTTCGCGCCTAGCAAAATGTAAAAATGCGTGCATTTTTTGTCAATAAAAAATTTAAGTTTTGCAAAATCATCTTTAAAATTTTGCAAAAATAGCATCTGCGCTTAATTTAACGCTAAAAAATCGACGAAAAAACTAGTGCGCAAAAATTTCTACGCCGATGAGATGGCTGCAGAGGAATACGCCAATGTGGGTGTCGTTGCTGCCAGATCTTGTTCCGGGTTGGTTGAATTTGCCATCTATAGTCATCTTACCCGAAAAAAGCATCCACCCTAATTCCAAAAAACTGGAAAACACCCGGATGACTACCAAAGGGAAATGGCCAGCAAGTTTAATGTGAGCAAGAGTTGCTAACGATATTTTGCGGGAAAATTCCTGTTTTTTGGAATAGAGGGTGTGCTTTTTTCGGGGAAGATGACTATACATAGTTGTCACGCCCGACAGGGGCATCTTATTCAACGGGACTTGGCGGGAAAATTTTTCTTTTTGCAAAGGAAAATACGCCCTTCTCGAGTGAAACAGCTATAACGCCTGGGTGGAACAATCCCTCGTTGCATCATTGAAACCTGGGCAAGTGGTCGTCATGGATAACGCGCCTTTCATAGGAATCCAAGGACGCGGAAAGCCATCGAGGCCGCTGGATGCTCGCTGATTTACCTCCCTCCCTATTTTCCGGACCTCAATCCCATCGAAAAATTTTGGGCTAACTCCAAGCGAAAACTTTCCTCCATCCTCCATCTCTTTGCATCCCTTGCCGATGCCATTCAATATGCTTTTCTCGAGTAAGATGACTATAAAAGCATGAATTTTCCGTTGGTACGTCGTTGCATTAGAATGCTTTTATAGTTGTCTTACTTGAGAAAAGCATTTTAGTCCGGCGATGTTTATAGCCGTCACACTCGACAAGGGCATCCTAACTCAACGATATTTGGCAAAAAAATCCTCCCTTTTATAAAAAAACATGCCCTTTTCAGATGAAACA
>JAISXS010000030.1 GCA_031270385.1 Puniceicoccales bacterium
ATCAAGGCCTACAGACGCATATTTTCCCGCTTCGATAAACTCGATGTCATCTTCCTCGGTTTCGTTTCTCTTGCCCTCGTTCTAGAATTCCTTAGATAGCGTTAACACGCCCTAGCAGAATTTTGGTGGCATTTGCCAAATTTCAACGACGATCGCATTTTAAATTCCGCCTGTTTGCCATCGTTCCACTGCTGCACCGGGCGCAAATACCCCACGATGCGGGAGTATACCTCCGTCTGCTTACCGCAGTGTGGACAACATTTTTGTTCCCCAACGAGGTACCCATGTTCCGGGCAAATCGAAAACGTCGGCGTCAAAGAATAGTACGGTAATTTGTAGTTTTCGGCAATTTTTCTGACGAGGGCTTTTACCGTTTCCGTGTCGGAAATTTTTTCACCGAGGAATGCGTGGACAACAGTGCCGCCAGTAAACTTCGTCTGCAACTCATCCTGATGGTCGAAAACGGCAAATAAATCATCCGTGAAATTCACCGGCACATGAATCGAATTCGTATAGTACGGGACATCATTCTGTTTCCTCTGATTTTCCTCGTTTGCTGCCTTTATATCCCTGAATTTCGCCTTATCCTTCTTCGCCAACCTAAATGACGTCCCTTCCGCCGGTGTCGCCTCCAGATTGTAGTGGTTGCCAGTTTCCTTTTGAAATTCTATTATTCTGCCGCGCATAAAGTCAAGAACATCAATGGTAAACGCTTTTCCTCCGTCGCTGGTAATTGGGTCCCCAAGGAAGTTTAGACATGCTTCGTTCATGCCAACGAGTCCGATTGTTGAAAAATGATTCTTCCAAAATTTCCCAAGCCTCGCCTTTATGTCGCTCAGATAAAATGTTGTATACGGATATAAGTTTGATGCAGTTAATTTTTCCAAAAGATTTCTTTTTATCTCTAGGCTTTCCTTGGCGACATCCATCAGCGCAGCCAATCGGCAAAAAAATTCTTCCTTCGTCTTCGCAATGTATCCTATTCTCGGCATGTTTATTGTGACAACCCCCACACTGCCAGTCAGGGGATTAGCCCCAAACAATCCGCCACCACGCTTTTCCAGTTGGGTATTGTCTATGCGCAGGCGGCAACACATGGACCTGGAATCGTTGGGATTCATGTCCGAATTTATAAAATTCGAAAAATACGGAATGCCATATTTGCCAGTCATCTCCCACAGCCCATTCAAATTTTCATTATCCCAGTCGAAGTCCTTTGTGAGGTTTATGGTCGGAATCGGGAACGTCATTATGCGACCGCGAGCATCTCCTTCGGTCATCACTTCGAATAATGCGCGATTGAAAGTATTCATCTCGTTCTGAAAATCCGCGTATTTTTCAGCCTTGAACTCTCCGCCGGCCATCACGGGCTCGTTGGCGAGATGTTTCGGGCAAAATAGATCAAGCGTGATGTTTGTAAACGGCGTTTGGAATCCCACGCGGGTCGGGACATTTATATTGAACACGAATTCCTGCAGCGCCTGTTTGACATGCTCAAATTCCAAGTCGTCGTAGCGAATGAAAGGGGCCAATAGGGTGTCGAAATTTGAAAACGCCTGCGCCCCAGCAGCTTCCCCTTGCAAAGTGTAGAAAAAATTAACAACCTGCCCGAGGGCAGTTCGGAAATGTTTCGGTGGCTTCGCCTCCGTTTTGCCGGGAACACCACAAAACCCTTCCCTAAGCAAAGATACTAAATCCCAACCGACGCAATAGACCGACAGCTGGTTCAAATCATGGATATGCAAATCTCCTGATTCGTGTGCTTCCTTTATGTGGGCAGGATAGACGCTGTTCAGCCAATACGTTTGACTCAACGAACCGGATAGGTAATGATTCAAACCTTGTAGCGAATAGCACATGTTACTATTTTCACGAACTTCCCAATCAGCGCGCGAAATATACTGATTAACCCTATCGATCTCCGATCGCATGGACAATTCCCCAGCGCGATTCCTCCTATCCAGCGCCAAAATAAAGGTCTTTGCCGTGCTTTTGTACGGAGACGCAAGCAACGATTGTTCAATGAAATCTTCTATCTTTTCGATGCTTATCTTGTCATCATCTCCGTTTTCCCAAATTTTAGAAATCACTTCCCGTGCCAGATCCCAGGCTCCCTTCTGGCCGTATTCACCGGTGGTTTTTCCTGCTTCCACTATCACTTGGAAAATTTGACCGTGCAAAATCGCTTCCATCGCAACCTCGCTCGAAACACTTGCCGCCTGTGGGATCATATCCATAAATTGCTTCTCCAACGCACCGGATGATTTTGGAAAAAAGTGCCGAGTAAAGGAAAAAAACACTACATGCAACAATTCTATCCAACAAAATCACTACATCTAGTAATCAGACTCTCGGTAGGCGAGGTCCAGGCATTAGCCAAAAACGTCAATCCTCTTTGCCCGAATGAATCTTATTTCCGTCTGCAAGAATTTCCCAAATTTGATATTTACCTCATACCTGGCCATATCGATGAGCTTTTCAATGTCCTTGGCGGACGAATTGCCACTGTTGATTATGAAATTTGCGTGTTCCTCCGATATTTTAGCCCCTCCAACGCGCCTCCCCTTTAGCCCTGCTTTGTCAATTAATTCCCCGGCACAAAAGTCATCACCGTTTTTAAACACCGATCCGAAGTTCAGGCCCTTCGGTTGGTTTGTCCTTCGCCATAGCAACAATTCCTCCGCAGACTCGCGCAAAAAATCCGCATTCGCCTGTTCCTTGAATTTGAATATGGCCCCAAGCACGATATTCCCACTCGGAATTGATGCTCCGCGATATACAAAATTCAACTTCTCTCTGGCGACCGTACGAATATTTCCGCTCCGGTCCACCATTTCTACGAACAGCAGTTTATCGGAAATCGTCTGCCCATGTGCCCCGGCGTTCATGCAGATGGCACCACCGAGGCAGCAAGGGATGTGTGTCAACTTTTCGACACCAACGTAATTTTTTGCAGCCACTTCCCTGCAAAAATCTTTCATCTGGGTACCACAGGAGCAATAGAGCGTACCGTCATCTATCCACTTCATCCTTTTCCAATGGTCGGTTGTCATTTTCAAAACGACGGCGTTGATCGTGCCGTCCGGGGGAAGTATCTTCGTGCCATTACCCATGGCAATGCATTCTACTGCAAAGTTCTGGCACATGGAGAGGACAGCTATTAACTTGTCGGTTGTTTCCGGCTCGACATAGATTCGCGCCGCCGTTTTGACCCTTATGGAAAATGAATTCGTCAGATCTGCGAAACTCGTAAACGTAATTTTTGCCAATGTCAAATTTTTTTCTGTTTCCTCGAATGAAAAATCCCTGAGAAATTTTTTCGAATTTTCGAGTATGTTGCCAGCACCGACAAACATTACCAACTGTTTTTTGTTTTTCTTGGCGAGTTCTTTGCAAATGTTCTTCATCGAATCATTGAACCCGTCCAATGGCAGTAGTTGCCTGTTTGTGCTCTTCATGCTGTCGAAAACAAGGGTACTGGAAACACCCTCGATTCTTTCCTCAAACGCGGCATAAAGCTCGACTACGAATTGGCGATCGAACATGTCCAAAATTTCCGCAAATTCGGCAAAATACTGTTTAGTTCGTGACAATCTGTGCGGCTGGAATACGACATTTAAGTCGTAGTCACTGTAATGCGCCTTCACATATCTCAGCAGTGCAGCAATTTCCGTTGGATGATGAGCATAATCGTTCAGGAACGTGAATCTATCAGTGCGCAGCATTATGTCATTTCTCCGCTGTATTCCAACTACTCTATCCGGTATCGTGAAGTTTGCGGCAAATATTTTGTTCAAGCAAAACAACGCGATTGCTTTGTTTATCGCTTGAAAATCTTGGCCCACCAAATCCGTGACAGGAATATACTTATCCGCAAATTGTGCCGCCATATTCGCGAATGTAGCATCCAGCTCTGGCACGAAAATAGCCGCTTTTGTACGATCAAACATATCCCTAAATGCACGCAAAAAATTGTCCCTACTTCCGTAGTTGCCAACGTGGTCATCATCGTAGTTCAGAGCAATTGTGCATTCCGGAGAAAAATTCTCCATTGTACCATCGCTTTCGTCGATTTCCACCACAATCCATTCGGACCTTTCATCGTATCCGGCTGGCAGAAGTGCATTTTTTTTGAAAAACCCGCCGATGACGTAATCGAAAATCACGCCATTTTTTTTCAAAATTTCCACGCAATTCCCGGATACCGACGTCTTGCCGTGCGATCCGAGGACCGCCAGCAATTTTCTATCGCTGCACGCCTTTGCCAGAAATTCGCCGCGTCTAAAGATTGCCACATCACCCTCCAGTGCTTTTTTGCAAATTTCATCGTTGCGTTCGTCGATGGCGCTCGATCGAATGACGCAATCACAGCTTGGTGGCAATATTTTTCCTGGAAGGAAAACGATTTTGTTGGCGACCAAAAGATCCTTTATCGCCATATCCGCGTGGTCATCCCACCCGTACACTGCGTAGCCACGCTGAGACAAATAGATAGCGAGCGGAGCCATCCCAGCCCCGCAAATGCCTAGCATGCAAACCTTTTTATTCATGACTCGTTGATTTCCCTGTTTTGTGTGGAATTTTCGGGTTTTGTGCAAAATCGACAACGACGTCAGTTGCCGACTTTGAACAATCTTGCCCATCGGCAAACACAAAATTCCTAAAACCCTCACGG
Organism: Puniceicoccales bacterium; assembly: GCA_031270385.1. Classification (GTDB taxonomy): domain Bacteria; phylum Verrucomicrobiota; class Verrucomicrobiia; order Opitutales; family JAIRKQ01; genus JAIRKQ01. The sequence continues at coordinate 4,676 of JAISXS010000030.1, forward strand.
AAACATTTCAAAATCACATTCATTAGGGCTTCCATATTGTTTTGGCGAACGACGACGGCTAAACCTTTTTTTTCGGCGTAAATTGCATTTGCCTCCTGGTGGTTGTCAGCGGCATCGGGATACGGCACCAGAACCATCGGAACTGAACAATGGGTTGCCTCCGCTATCGTCCCCGCACCGGCTCTACACAGGAGAAGATCCGATGCACTCAGCAATGATTGCATATCGCTGCAAAACTGCAAAAAGGAATTTTCGACGCCATGGCTACCTCCAAATTTATCGGTTATCGCCCTAAATTTCTTATTCTTTACTCCACAGATACAGCAAACAGCAATGCCATTCGAATTCAATTCCACGAAATTCTGATACGCCCAGTCGTTCAGTGCGTTCGCACCCTGGCTTCCCCCAAGAACGGTTAAAACAAAACCATCCCTTTGTATACCAAGATTTTCCCTAGCCCTGGTTTTGTCGATTCTACATATCTCCTTTCGCAGCGGTATGGCGGCGTGGGTGGTTTTTTTATTCAAAAACCTACTCCTGAATTCCACCCCGTCTGGCAGAAAAATCCTATTTGCCACCCATGCCAATATCTTGATAGTTCTCCCGATTATTCTATTCGATTCGTGGAGAATAATTCCCCTTCTCGCGACGAATGCCGCCAGCACCACGGGAACACTAGTAAATCCGCCCATCCCGATGATGCAATGGATATTTTTCTGCTTCACTAATTTTAAGCATTTAAAAAACGAAATCACCTGGGATCTGGCAAATTGGTAGAACATTCCCATACTCTTTGGAAGCGGCTTTGCTCCCAACGTAATATATTCGAAGGAATCATATTTCCGGAGCATCATGCTATCGACTAATTTTTCACTAACAATGAGTAAGCATCTCTCTCCGCGGGCTATTAACTCTTCAGCGACCGCTATACCAGGGCTCAGGTGCCCTCCAGTTCCACCGCAAGCAATGGCGTACATACTCACTCGGGGCGCACCGTAAAGCGGGGTTTTGGAAAGTCAAGTGGAATGATGGAATAATTTTTCATAGACTACAAACTGTTGTCTTAAGTACATAACTGCCACTTTCGAGTCCTGTGGGAAGCAGAAAATCGGTGGGATTTATGTGTAAATGAACTTATGGTTTGCAAAACTTGGTCGTTGAATTAAGTGTCCGTGGTCGTGTGTTCACCGACGTTAAGTGGCAACCTGCGAAAAATGTTCCAATTTTAGCAATGGGGCTTTCCAACGACAAAATTTTAGAACTACTTGAAATGGAGATGCTTGCGCTGCGCGGCGAAGGGGTCTGCGACATTTCTTTTTCAACGGATTGCTTGAAGTTCCTGAAAGAAAAATTGCCACAAAAGTTCAATTCTCCGAAACTCGATCAGGGCGTTGCCGTTGGTCTCGATCACCCGGAGGAAATTGGCGCCACCGCCGAATTAAGAAATCGGCAAAAAAAAATAATACTCCCCGAAGGGAGCAAGCTTGAAAAATATGAATGGCTAAAAAATAAGGTTTTGCAGTGCGAAGAATGCAAAAAGCATGTTCGCCATGGGAAGAAGATTGTTTTTGGTGTGGGAAATGTCGATGCCGACATTTTGTTTTGCGGAGAAGCACCAGGTGCCGATGAAGAAACTATCGGAGAGCCGTTTGTTGGTTGTGCTGGACGATTGCTGACAAAAGTGATCATTGCCATGGGATTGTCCCGCAGTGACGTATACATCGCGAATATCATGAATTGGCGTCCTGAGATGCCGACTGAAATAGGAAATCGCCCTCCCACGCAGGAAGAAATGGAAATTTGTTTGCCATATTTGCTCGCCCAAATAGAGATCGTGCAACCAAAGGTGATAGTTGCCCTTGGGGCTACTGCGACTAGCGGGTTACTCGGTCATGATCCGTCGCGGCGCATGCGGGACATCCGCGGGAAGTGGATGGCATTTGCTGACACGCCGCTGATGATTACTTTTCATCCGTCTTACCTGCTGTACAGCAAAACAAACTCTGCCAAGCGGTTGCTGTGGGAAGATATGTTGGCCGTCATGGAAAAGTTGAATCTGCCAATCAGCGAAAAACAGCGGAATTATTTCCTCTGATCGCCACTATGTGGAGCCTATGGCTGTCACGCTTGAAAAGGGCATCTTATCCAACGGTACTTGGTGGAAAAATTTTCATTTTTACAAAAGAAAACACGTCCTTCTCAGGTGAAGCAGCTACAGTCATCTTCCCCGAGAAAAGCACACACTTCATTCCAAAAAACTGGAATCCTTCCGCAAAATATCATTAAACAGAATGCTTTTCTCAATCAAGACAACTATATACCGATTGAGGGTCAATCGTAAAAAGCCGTGGGCCAAATGTCGCTCGACAAATTGGCAAAAATTTGAACTATGCATTTCATGCGAATAGTCTCGTGGAATGTCAACGGCCTGCGGTCAATTTTGAAGAAGAATTTTTGCGAATCGGTGGAAAAAATGAATCCTGACATTCTGTGTTTGCAGGAGATAAAAGCCGATGAAAGTGTCATTCCAGAAGTTCCACTCCCGGAATATGAAAAATTTTTCAACCCAGCTAAGCGGAAGGGGTACTCTGGAACCGCGATTTTTGCTAAAATTTCCCCGAAAAATGTAAATTGTCGAACAACAATGGACTCACTCACCGGACCGACGGAGGGACGTGTGATTGTGGCAGAATACGCAACTTTTTGGCTGGTAAATGTTTATACTCCAAATTCCGGTGAAGACCTTAAGCGGCTGGAATTTAGGCATAAAATTTGGGATGTTGGAATGGCAAAAATGGTAGAGAATTTGCGTACGAAAAAACCAGTTATTCTGTGTGGGGACATGAACGTTGCACACTGCGAAATCGATTTATCGCGCCCGGAAGCGAATCATTTTTCCCCCGGATTTACCGATGAGGAACGGGAAGGAATGACCAATTTGCTGGCAAAATGCGGTGTCGACTCGTTTAGGAAGCTATACCCGGACGCGAAAAATTGTTACAGTTGGTGGTCGTACAGAATGCGTGCAAGGGAAAGGAACATCGGCTGGAGGATAGATTACGCCATTGTCGACGAACTATTGGCGGACAAAATCGAATCCGCGTTCATATTCGGAAAAATACTTGGTTCAGATCATGCACCAATTGGTATGGACATTTGTCTGCGTCCGTAGGAATATCCAAGACTTTTGAAGTCACATTTTCCTTGAAACTCTTTTGGGGATTAGTTGCATAAAAGGTTAGATTGCCCGATGGTGTAACGGTAGCACAACGGATTCTGACTCCGTTTGTTTAGGTTCGAAACCTGATCGGGCAGCCACTTCGCCCCCGTGGTACAGATATAATCATCTTCCTCGAGAAAAGCACATCCTCCATTTCAAAAAACAGGGATTTTCCTGCTAAGCACCGTCAGATAAAATGCCTTTCTCAAATAAGACGACTCATGGTGGGAGTTCTCGTTTTTACGGAAAAACATGTCCTTCTACTAGGACAAATGTTTCCACAGGCAAAAATCATTGGCGGCCAAAGGATGAAAATTTTTCAATTGAGGCTTTACAAATTTGTATCAATTATGATGTTAACGCTGCGTGTGCTTGGAAAATTTTGGTATCGTCCTCATAGTTCAATGGATAGAACCGCGGTTTCCTAAACCGTTAATCTCAGTTCGAGTCTGGGTGGGGGCACCAGGTTTTATGAACAAAATCATTGACAGTTCGTAAACGTTCACCACGGTAGCGCCGCTGTGAAGATTAAGGTCGGTCTAGGGTATGACATACATCGGTTGGTGACCGGGCGGCGGCTGTTCCTCGGTGGTGTTGAAATAGAGCATGGCAAAGGGTTGCTTGGAAATTCCGACGCCGATGCGCTGATTCATGCTATTTCAGATGCGATCTTTGGGGCGCTTTGTCTGCCAAATATCGGTGAGCAATTCCCGGAAACTGCTGATTGGACAAAGGATCTCGACTCCAAGAAAATTCTGAAGCGTGCCGCAGATGTTGTTGCCGAAGGCGGGTATACGGTTTCTAACGTTGACGCTGTCATCGTTGCGCAGGAGCCGAAATTATCGCCACATTTTCAAAGAATGCGGGATTCGATCGCTGGGATATTGGTCATTCCACCTGATTGTGTTGGTTTAAAGGCGACGACAAGTGAGTTGATTGGTACGATTGGACACGGGGAAGCAATCGCGGTCATGGCGAATGTGCTTCTTTTGTCGGCGAAAGAATGAATTGAGGTAGCTGTTGTCACGGCTACGGTGGCGTTCGAATCGTGTAATCTTGTGATTTGTCTTTAAATTTCCGGAAATCTTCGTTCACTGCCGGCCTGTAGAGTTTCCATGAACGAGGGACATTACTTCAATTGCGACTCAGTCGTTGAACTTGGGAGCAAAACTCTCAGAGATGCCGTGCGCGAGTTGTTACTTGCGTGCAAATTCAGAGGCAATGTGGATGATACCATGGAGCAACTTCTTACCAGTGAAAATGAGATTTCGTCGTGTGTAGGAAATAAGATAGCACTGCTAAACGTTCGCATTAATACCTCATCGCCGTGTGAGATACTCGTTGGAAGAGCAAGTGGTGGTGTCAAGTGCGGGAGTGGTCGGGACAGCGAAATTGTCACCACGGTTGTTGTTCTGCTGGTATCCAAGCATGAGCGGAACTATTTGGATATTCTTGCGACCCTGGTTAACGTTTTGCAGAGCCAGTCGGTTGGAAATAAGTTATTGGCTGCGAAATCATTCGATGCGTTCAAAGCGGTGCTGTCCAAAATATTCAAAAGCGTAAAAAACACAAAAAATAACAAGTTTAGTGCGAATGAACTATTCCTCAGGAATAGCGTTGACATTGCCAGCAGGGCGAAATGTACGAGCGTCATGCTGTTTGCAGACATTGCGGTGGATTCCATTGAAATGGAAGAAATTTTCGACGATATTCGGCTAATACGAGTTTCCCAATCAAATCCGGAAGTGGAGCCAATTTTCCACGACTCACACATTGAGTTGCAGGTAAAAATAGGCCCGCCGAATTGGACGCATGGATTTCGCGGCGCGATTCTTTTTGGAATAACAAGGGAAATCATTGCATGCGATGAAAAGATATGTTGCATTGGGTGTAACGCGACTCTTGATCTTCTCGATACTCTTTTCATAATCGACGTGCAGAAGGAATTTCGTCCAGTTTTCACATCCAGTGCGAAGCTGTTACAATGTGAAATCAAACCAGAGGTGTTGGAACGGACGTTATCGATTGCATCTGAAATCGCTGCCGAAGGGCGTGAGGGAAAGCCAGTTGGGTGCCTATTCGTTGTGGGGGATATAAGCAAAATTTCATTGTTCATGAAACCGCTGGTACTAAATCCGTTTTACGGGTATCCGGAGGGCGATCGCAACATATTAAATCCGTTTATGGACGAAACAGTCAAGGAATTTTCATTGATCGACGGTGCGTTCGTCATCAGAGGGGATGGAATCATAGAGTCTGCCGGGACGTTGATTTATACGCCAAATCATAATATCATAATGCCAAGCGGATTTGGGGCACGTCATGCCGCTGCGGCGTCGATATCATGGGCAGCGGGGTGCATCGCCATTGCAATATCGGAAAGCACACGCAATGTGACACTTTTCCAAAATGGTCAGATGTTACAGATTATGTGAAAAACAACGTCTGGTTTTCAATTTACAGTCATCTTACACGAGAGCGGACTTGGGCAAGGCGCATTTTCTAAACTGGCGCCGTTTCGTATGAAATTTATGTCCGTACACGAGACTTCCTTTTTTCGTCGAGTTCCTTGATTTTTGCGACTTGTTCCGGCGAAAATAGCACATAATCGGATTGCGTGCGCGCGACGGGATTTACTTTTCCCTCCGAAATCCAGTAGCGCAGCGTAGAAACGGGAATGCCGGACAATTTCGCAAATTCGCCAATTTTTATCAAATTTCTTAAATCAGGCGCGTCCTTCCCAAGCAAGTCAATGGCAGCCGTGTGGGAACGTTCCAGGGCCTTCAACATAAATGGTAGATAATGCTTTTTCTCTAAACTGTCGATGTATAGCCGTCACACTCGACAGGGGCGTCCTGTCCAACGATACTTAGCGGGAGATTTTTCCTTTTCATAAAGAAAGGTACGCCCCTCTCAAGCGAAACAGCTATAGTGCTTGCGGTCTCTTGGACGTATGATGAGCGGAGCGTAGCCGTCCGCCAGTAATATCAAATTCATCAGCAGCCTGGCTGTCCTTCCGTTCCCATCGGTGAATGGATGGATGGCGACCAAAGAATAGTGGGCTTCGATCGCTTTTATCGGGGTATTTGCCACGGATTGTGCGAGCTTTGCAACAAAATCTGCCATCAGTTCCGTAACTTTCAATGGATTTGGTAACACGGTTCGCGATCCCGATATCCGCACACGTACACTGCGGTATCCACCGGCATTTGCGTTGTCTATGCCCTGTAAAATTAGGCGATGGATATGGAGAATGGAATTTTCGGAAATCCTTTCCTTTTTTTCGGCGCATTCAACGACGAACCGAAATGCCTCCCCATGATTTTTTGCTTCAATGTAATCGACCAACGGCTTAGATCCGGAGGTGATGTTTTCCTCTATGGTCAGTGCCGTCTCCCTCCTAGTCAGTGTATTTCCCTCGATCGCGTTGCTGGTATAGGTCAGCTCGGTGGTCAGCCATTTTACCAGCTCAGCTTTGTTAGATGGGTTTTTCAGGAAATCGGCCAATATGCGCCTTTTCTCTTCTATTTTTTTTAAAATTTCATCCACGAATAATTTCAAGCGATCCATGTTTATACTTTATGGTTTAAGTATTTTCAAACCGTATAGTATACGTGCCCGATGTACAGGGAAATTTTCAACGCTCGCGTAATTCTATAGTTATCCTACTCGAAAAAAGCATACGCTCTATTCCAAAAAACGAAAATTTTTCCGCTAAATATCGTCAAACAAAATGCTTTTTTTAAGTAAGATAACTATAACCATAAAACTCAGGGATATCGTGCCTCTTTTCTCTTAGCGATGCACTTTACCACGCTTTTTTTTGCCTTTTTTGACTAGCATAGTTATACTTCGCGACTTTTCCCATGAAATAGTTGCACGGTTGTTGATCATCGTGTTCCGCCAATGGAATGGTGGTGAATTGCCTGTCATCAGTAGTTTCCTTGAGTTGCGTGAAACAGACGCAATGCTTTGATTGGATCATCCTTGCCATACACTCTAAGGTGCAATCATCCGGACACACTATTGTAAACAGGCATTGCGTTACAACGCTATCTATGAATTTTTCAATGGCAGCCACGATTTTGGTCGTTGCTGGCGTCGATCCATTCTTAACAACCGTTGTATGAACATTCGCAAATGGAAAATTTTCTGCGAAATCGGAATTCCCATCCCCAACGATGAGCAACCCATCGAATTTGCCAACCTCATAAATCTCACCGACCGCAGCTGAAACATCACATTGTACAAGGTCTGACAACCCTTCGTTGGACCTAAACAGAAACAATGGCAAAACGAGAAAATTCACAATGTGATCAACTACTCTCAAAAAAGAGCATAGGCAAGAAAAATTTTCTACGAATGTGATTTTTTTATCTTTTTTCTTTGTTTTTTAATCAAATGCCTGCAGAATGTCCATCCAGGTGTCGCGGAGGCAATCACCGTCGGGTTTTCTGTGTCTCTATGCCCTACGTGGTTCTCCGCCGCACCGGCTTTTGCAGAAACGTACTTCCACGCCTTCGCCAGTTGGAGGCGGATTCTTTGCTGTGAACTCCGCCAACTGGATAGTGACTACGTTCGCCTCGTGCCGGCGGCATGCAGAAAAAAACACTCTCTCTATTCCAAAAAACGGGAATCTGCCCGCTAAATATCGTCAGATAGAATGCTTTTCTCAAATAAGACGACTATAATCTGAAAATCTTTTGATAGCAAGTGTTGCCAACGACGTGAGTTCTAACTCCTCAAAAAGGTTTATGATATCAGCAATGCTACGGTTGATTTCCACCTCCGGGAGCGTAAATTCGATGTTATTTTTCAGCGAAATCAGTTGGCGATTGCGCAAAATGATATCCACAGAGTTAACAAGCGATGCCCTAATTTTCTGCGATGAAATTTTATCAATATTTCTCATCATATTTTCGATTGTCCCAAACTGGCCGAGTAGCACACTCGCCCTCTTGTGCCCTATTCCACTGACGCCCGTGATGTTATCCGCGGTATCACCGAGGAGGGACAAGTAATCAACGATTTGCTCCGGAGAAACTCCAAATTTTTCAGCAACGCCATTTCTATCCAAAATTTTCCACATACCCCTATCGCCTGCCGATGGCGGCAGCATCTGAAAAACCGACTCACAGACGCATTGGGCAAAGTCCTTGTCCCCGCTGGCTATGTAAGAAATTTCTCCCCTCGCACTGGCGATACTGGCAAACGCAGCTAACAAATCATCCGCTTCCAAACCCTCTTCAACCATTATATAATATCCATGTGCGACCGCCAGCAAGTTTATATACTCCAATTGCCGCTTCAACTCTTCCGGCATCGCCTTTCTATTGGCCTTGTAGGCTGACAAAATTGTTTTCCTCGCATCAGAACCACCGGAATCGAAAAATATGCAAATTCCATCGGGTGCAATCGTGTCTTCAAGCTTCCATAGTGACCGAATCCACCCGTAC
>JAISXS010000031.1 GCA_031270385.1 Puniceicoccales bacterium
CATCGAAAAATTTTGGGCTAAACTCAAACGAAAACTCAGGGATATCTTGCCTCTTTTCTCTTCCCTCGGCGATGCACTTTACCATGCTTTTTGTGCCTTTCTTAACCGGAACTGCTATAACTCTTCAACCTTTTGGTTTACGTCGGTGTTAGACGGGAAACATCCTTTTTCTATAAGGTCAACAATCGCATCTGGGTGACAAAACCCATCTACATGGATTTCCGACTTTTCAATGTTAATCGTAAAAAACATCATTCCAGACCATTCTTTGCATGCACTATTATGCGAAAAGAACTACTCTGCATATCAATGTGGACAATTGCCCTGCCTAAGAACTTAGCAAAATATGGATGTCCGTATCTCCGATTGCCACGCCAGGTGCACCATACGAGAGTAGCCCTTCGTATCGTAATTCTTCAGCCATCCGCGTGGGAACCCACTGGCATGAAAAGCTCCTTGAATAGCGTATAAATGTAAGCCGATGTATTAAGCGAAGCAATACGCACCAGGACGGACATCGGGTTTCCGTACTTATCGAAAACAACTTCCCATATAATGCCACGAATACCCCTAATTTTGGCGGAAATATCTTTAAGGCTTTTCCCGTCACTTATCGCCTTGATAACGTCAACAGTGTCGCATATGGTGTTATGTTGGTTGAATACGCACTTATCATCTTGCCAGTTCATTCCCACCAACTGTGCCATGTCGTGAGCGATAAACATGCGCGCGATGGAACGCGCCACATTTGGATTGATACCGGATTTCGCAACAATGCCCCAAATGTCGAACATTTTTACGACAACTCTAAGTGGAACAAGCTCCGTCTCGGGAAGTTTCCTCTCATTTTTGTACCAACTCGGCAACGGAAGATTTCCATTCACGTCAATGCCATTATCCGCCAGTAAATCACTCAAGCGATTCGGGTCAACGAACTCGTCGACTCTCTTGTAATCTTTATTCAATATTGGATGTTCGGGGGCTACAAAGATGGTGAGTGCCTTCGTGACATTCCTCACTTTACCGGCAACGAATTCAATATCGTTGCGACCTTTCCCGACCAGTTGGCTGTTGCAATGCTTTATAGTCGTCTTGCTTGAGAAAAGCATTCTATTTAACGATATTTAGCAGAAAAATTCCCATTTTTTGGAATGAAGGGTGTGCTTTTCTCGAGGAAGATGACTATACCAGCTCGGCCAGCGCCCTGATCATTCCTAAATTCGCGTTGTACATCGCCAGCTGTGTTGCCCCTTTAGCTTCAGATCGCATGAGTGCGGCGCCGTCAGTTTCGGGAACACCACCGAAGAGTTCACCAGCTTCCGCCAACAACTCGCTAACCGTAGTCATCGGATCATCTGTAGGAGAGGCCACACCAGGTTGCAGATACAGACCTACTCCTAGTTTTGTATAGAACGAATATATTTCTGTGTTTGTAAATTTTTCGAGTGTACGTGCAAAACTCAAAGCCAATGATTTGGTGGCCTCAATGACGTCACCATCTCCCGCGCGCAAGACCGCAGCCACCTGCACCCCGTCGATTTGGCCAAGTAGGCTTATCAACGATCGCGAAATTTCTTCAATAATTCCAAGGTAATGAAATATATTGTCCTTACGTCCGCCATCCACAACAGCCTCTAAGTCTAATTCGACATGCACAAATTGGAGCTGCCAATAGCGACTTCCTTTGCACATGTTTAATGCGGCAAGTACCATGCTACCGACAGATTTGTGTTTCGAAGATGCATCCACTGGCGTAGGTTCACCACAAAGGAAAGACCAAAGCGACTTAAGACGATCGTCAACAGCCCGAAATTTATCACATTCACCACGCGCAGAACCATCCGCTGCGGTTGCTTTTCGCATATTTCTTAATTTTAGGCGCGGATCATCCGAATGTAACTTCAGTTCCGCTCGAACTGTATCATCATCGATTCCTGGATTTTTCCCCTCGTGTCCGCGTCGACGCCCATAGGGCGCCGAGTGGTTTTTATTCGCGAGACATTATCGGCCATCAGCTCCATTCGGTCTTTTTTTTGCGTGGTAATTTATTATTAGGAAGAAGTGTTTGAAAGTGTTGTTCACTTTCAAACGACGGCAGCTTCTTTAGCTTTAAGGGCATCGTAATATGGATTGCTTTTTTATTTGTAAAAACACGGCGCATGATCTGAAAAAGCAATCCATTGCGGTCTCCGTGATTTTTGTCGCGTAAAATTTTTACCGCTAATTTTTCATCCACGCCATTTGGAAGGTATCCCATTTCTGAAGCTATACTAGCAAATTTTGAAGCTTCAGGATCGCGACTAAACGATCCAGCCTGATCTATATTGAATGATCCTGTTCGAACGTCAAAAGATAAATCTATTTGATCTCTATATCTTATCTGGTGGTTAATACATCCTAGTTCGGAAAGCCCAGGTACGGAAAAATTTGCGACAAATACGTCGTGAGTTGTACGTTCAATGTTGATGATAGGCCTTTTCAGGAAGTCGGCGAAGTATGGGAGGGAATCGGTACTAACGTATGCACCAGCGTGTTTATATCTAACTACGTCGTCGTACA
>JAISXS010000058.1 GCA_031270385.1 Puniceicoccales bacterium
CGATACCGATATCGTAAACGCATTAGGGGTCAGTGGCGTTGAGAACGACAGTACAGTCATGGACATGATAGTGGTCGCATTGACGAATCCAGACGTAATCGCTCTCAAATATGCCGGCAGCCATTATTATGCTATGCAGCCTCTATGAGTTTAGAGAAGGGCATTTAATTCTTTATAGAAACGGGAATTTTCCGTCAAATATCATTGGGCAGAGTGCCTTTCTTGGGTAGGATGATTATAGTTGTCTCACCTGAAAAAAGCATTCTGTCTAATGACATTCGTTGGCAGGGTTCACGTTTCTCGGAAAACGGGGAACATGCTTTTCTCGGGTAAGATGACTATAAAGACGCAAAAACATTTTATGGTTGTTTTATTTGAGAATGGTATGCTGCTTCTTTACAAAAATAAAAAAATTTTTCCCACGCCAAATATCATTTGACTAAGACGTTTTCATCAAGAGGAATTGCCAGAATCGGTCCATACCTGGGGGTATTTTAGGTTTTGCGGCCGTGACGACATTCGGCACAATCCAGGATGGATTGTGTCGTTGTTTTTTCCGCGAGGACATAAAATCCTCCCCATCGTGGTTGGGAAGGGAACCACGGTTATCTACGACGAAAGAACACATACCTCCAAAAAAGATCATCAAAACAAAATTTTGCTATTGACGTCAACAGCACAAAAGTGAATATCAGCGCGATGATAAATCTTGAAAAGCTTAGGAACAATACGAAAAGGGTTGCAGAAGTGCCGAGCCACAACCCTCACACTAATACAGGCAGCGGAACAAACGCACATCATACGGACGTTCGGACAGACGTACATCGCGTGATCAGCGACGGTCGTGTAGGCGTGCAATACGCGAGGACCAGCGTCCGGACGGATGTGCATCACACGAGCGGCAGCGTGGTTGTACATCGCACAATCAACGGAGGTGGGATGGACGCGCAACGCACAGACGCCGGTAATCGAACGCACGAAGTGCACATCGATTACAAGTTGGCAGGTGAGTTGGTTAATCAAGCGCTTGATGTAGGTGATGAGCGATTTATCATTGATATCATCGCGGGAATATCCGCTGCAAAGAATGGGACAAAACCCTGGTCGCCAGACTTATGCCATTCCGGGCTAGAGCTTAAGTCTAGGACCCCAAACATTTCGGATGAAATCATCCGGGACTTCGAGCCATTTCGTAGATCGGTGTCTATGAGCGGTCGTGGGAACAACTGTGGGTACTACGCTATAGAGTCACAAATTTCGAAACAATTTAGTGGTAATGTACTTTCTTCCGAAGGAGGAAAGTCAGATCTTGATCGTGCTGATCCGTGTGTCGAAGACCTAAGGATATCGACCTTTGATGGGTTACTCAATATGCTCACTACGAACGGAACTGATTCTGAGAGCGCTAATGAGATTTTGGCTTCCGCTTTCGGGAATGGCGCGAATCCGTATTCTATGGGTGGAATGCTACAAGTTGAGGCAACACGACAGCTGGCCGATAAGCTTTTGCGTCCAATTGTCACAATTCAGCGGGTCAATGATGGAGACAACAATCCAAGGGGGATGATCTATGTTAGTTTGCCGCGAATTAACATTGCCATAGATGGGAATCCCGTGGTGGGTGGTTTCATTGTTCTAGAGAACGACGGTGCCCTACAAAAGCGAGTGTCTGATTTTTTTGAGTCGCTAAGTGTGTTCCAAAGCTTTGCAGAAGTTCTACAAAACATCGATATCAATATCCAAATTGACCAGAACACGACCGCTAAGGAGCTTGTGACGATGTTGATGTTATCCCCGCATGCGATTGCGCTCATGAATATAGGAAATCACTTTCACGCTCTACAACACACTGAACAAGTTTTTTTGAATTAAATGATCTCATTTATAGTCATCTTACCCGAGAAAAGTGCACCCTCTATTCCAAGAAACGAGAACCTTTCCGCTAAATATCGTTAGACAGAATGCTTTTCTAGAGCAAGATAACTATAACGATATTCGGCGGAAAGATTTTTATTTTTTGGAACAGAGTGTGTGCTTTTTTCGGGGAAGATGACTATAATCGTCTGTGCCTGAACCAGTCTTCATCTTATAGCCATCCAGTACCGCAGCGATGGAGTTTTCAATTACCAGATCTCCGATTGATATGCGAATTCCTGCTATCAGCTGCGGGCACACTTCCGTGCGCAATGACAGTGTTCTGCCAAAAAGCTTTTCAAAATGTGCTTTCACCAGCGCAACGCCATTTGGTGAAATACTTCCGCAGTGTTCAATTTTTAGTGTCGTACGAGCAACAAATTTTTCCAACGCTGTCAAATATGCCTTTAGCACGTATTTTAGCCGCACGCCATCCCACAGGTCTTTAAACGAACTGATTGCAGCGGATACCCTTTCGCCGCTGAGCAGCGAATGTTCATCCAGCGAAATTGTCACCAGTTCATCGGCAAATGTTTGTAACTCAGACCATTTCATTGCAAATTTTTCGAGAGCATCATTTTTTCCGCTGCTGCAGCATAGCCATCCCTGTCCTCGTCTGTCATCTTGGCAGCCAAAACTGCCTTTGCGACTTCAACAACCAGTGACCCGATTTTCGCCTTCGTGTCGTGCAATATGTTTTCACGGAGGAAAGCGATTTCCTTCTCCGCCGCAGAGATTATATTTTCCGCCATGCGATGTGACTCCGTTTTGCCTTGCTCCAATATTGTTTTTGCGTTAGTTTTTGCGGTTTTGACTATGTCATCCGCCTCTTTCATGGCGGCTTCGACCCTCGTAGCGCGCGAACTTTCGAAGGACGCCATTTCTTTCTTCATCCTATCGGCGTACACCAAACCGGACTCTATTTTCTCACGGCGCTCATCCATCACCTTGATGACGCTGCGAAATCCAAAGCGATACAATAGGAACGCAACTAGGATAAAGTTCAATGACTGGACAACGAGCAAATGCCAATCGATGCCAAACCTGTCGAACAACCCGCTGAAATCGGTCGTTCCAAATAGCACTGTTCCTGAGAAAACCATTGCGATAAATTATTTAGAAAAGAATAGCGCATAGAATGCTATCGCCTCTGCCAACGCCATTCCAAGAATGGATTGCACGAGAATTTTCCCAGAAGCGCCCGGATTACGACCGACCGCGTCGACTGCTTTCGCTCCCACGCACGTTACTCCGATCGCCGCCATGGCGCATCCAACGGCCTGAACTGTACCCACAGCAACATCTCTTATATTGCCCGTTATTTCACCTATTATGCTAAACATACTCTTCCCCTTTCAGAAATTCCCCACCATGATCACCGTGGTTGCACACCAACCCTATGTAGACAGACAGTAATAATGTAAAAACAAAAGATTGTATTATTGCAACAAGAAATTCCAAAAAATAAAACGGCAGTGGTATCAAATACGAAAGATAATTTACCACTGGCATGTTTTTCAGAATCGTTGAAAAACCATACATGTTGTGGAGCAAATTCTCTCCACCAAATGTGTTTCCGAACAACCTGAATGACAGCGATATTACGCGGCAGAGAATCGAAATGCACTCTATCAACCCAACGGCAAAAAATACGAAAAACAGTGCACAATACATTAGTGATGAAATTTCTGATTTTTCCGCCTTGTTTCCGAAAATTTCGTAGTACAATCCCCCAACACCTGCACATTTTACACAAAAATATGCCCAGGCAAAAAATGCAACCAGAGCGAGTGCAAGAGTGGCGTTCAGGTCCGAATTCGACGGCCTAAAAAAAGGTCTGAATTCGCCATCAATGCGAATTCCAATACTGCCCATGCCCGGAAGTAAACCACCGAGGTTTTGCAGCAGTATGAAAAAAAAATACGCCAACAGACACGGGAATACCACTGGAAGCGCCTTGCGCCCGACAACCGGCTCCATTATTTCCCGCAACCCACCGATAATCGACTCCACGACGGACTGTCCTGTGGATGGAATAGTCTTCACGCCTCCCCTGAGCGCGAATTTTAAGGCAAAAATTGTAAACGCGGAGATCACCCATCCCATGACGATGGAGTCAGTAACCGGAAATCCGCCAATGGAGAATATCGCAGTAGCGGCGGAACTAACACCATCTCCATGCCCGGAGCAATGGGCTGTGCACGGCGACACAAACACCAACACAACGAAAAAACTGTTCCAGAGCTTTGCCACAAACCTGTTACCAATGAAAACATTTTACGGTAAAATTGCAAGCTAATATTAGTTCCCTCAGTTCGAATGGACATATTATTTTTCTGTAAAACTTCACTCGT
Source organism: Puniceicoccales bacterium (assembly GCA_031270385.1). Taxonomy (GTDB): domain Bacteria; phylum Verrucomicrobiota; class Verrucomicrobiia; order Opitutales; family JAIRKQ01; genus JAIRKQ01. Next base: position 4,269 of record JAISXS010000058.1, read on the forward strand.
TTTCCTTACGCTGTGGTCTTCTATACGTAGTTGTCATACTCGAGAAGTACACGCTATCCGCCGACATTTAGTGTGGCAACTCCCTCTTTTATGAAAAAACAATATGCGCCTTTTAACTAGGACAACTATAACTAGCGGCTAATTCCGACAATTCAACGATTGATTTTTCACTCAGTCTGCCCATCGGAGAACGGCATTCTTCCGACGAAATCACTCCTTTGGCTTTCAGTAAAAATTTTACTGGTAATGGATTCGTTTCAATGAATAATTTTCCCATCACTGGCAGTATCGTGTGGTACAGTCGCAGCGCCCCGCGAAAATCGCCGGTGCGTGCTAATGCTACAAGACTCGACATCAGCTGCGGTTCCAAATTCGGGATAACACCTATCACCCCAACCGCTCCCAGGGACATGAACGGCAGCGTCATTGAATCGTTGCCGCTGAAGACAGAAAAACCCTCTCCAAGAATACTGACAATTTTCTCAACGCGCCCACAATTTTCAGTCGCCTCCTTCAAACCTACTATGTTGCCATGCTGTTCACGCAGTTTGACAATCGTGTCGACGGCAATCTCCACGCCGGCCCGCGAAGGATTGGAATACAAGATTATAGGTTTATCTGTGGCATCGGCTATCCTATCGTAATATTCTAGGAGACCTAATTGCGTTGGCTTAACGTAGCACGGTGTAACGGCGAGCATCCCCGTCACTCCGAGATCATGGGCAACTTCGGTCTTTTTAACTGCGTCCGCCGTGTTACACGATCCTACACCCGCAAGCACGCGCATGCGGCCGGCTTTGGAAACCGCTATTTCAATGAGGTTCACGAACTCCTCGTCCGACAAAGACGTCGATTCTCCAGTTGTTCCGCAAACGACAACCCCGTCAACACCACCATCCGATTGAGTTGCGATTAATCCCTCAAAATCCGCAAACGCCAACCCGCCATTGATAAACGGAGTTACCAACGCCGTATACACACCTTTCAACAACATCTAAGTATCCTTTCAGCCACCGGGTGCAGTAGATTAGACATTATTGTCACAGTGCAACACAAAATTTCAGCAAAATTTGCGCACGCAACTTTGATTTTTTTTCGATTATTGACGTGTGTGGATGGTATTCCCTAGGCATATAGCTGTCACACTCGACAAAGGCATTCTGTGCAACGATACTTGGCAGGAAAATTTTCTTTTTTATAGTTGTCTTACTTGAGAAAAGCATTCTGTTTGACGATATTTAGCGGGCAGATTCCCGTTTTTTTAGAATAAGGGGTGTGCTTTTCTCGGGAAAGATGACTATATAAAGAAAGGTACGCCCTTTTCGAGTGGAATAGCTATGGTCGCCTAGCCTAAGAAGGTCATATTTTTCCATAAGAAAGGAAGTTCATTTCCAAGCATCGTTGGCCAGGTGTGATGAAAGATTAAACAAAAAAAGAAGAAGCCACAGGGGCGAATCTAAAAACGTATCAAAAAATGTACCGATGAAAAAATAAAGGGTCCGTCAAAAAAAGATCCCGAAAATCATCTAACCCATGCCAGCAAAAGGATCGATGCCTGGTGGCGAGAGGCGGAATCGAACCGCCGACACAAGGATTTTCAGTCCTCTGCTCTACCGACTGAGCTATCTCGCCGACATAAAAATTTTACATATTTTTACAGCGCACCCACTAAAATTCAATGTTGCTGCGAGCGAGAAAGTCAACAACTAATTAACAATAGAAAAATCAATCAAATCATGGGTTGATTTCGAAAAGTCCTCGTTTGCGCATTCGTGGTCATCGGCGAATATATAGCGATCACACTCGACAAGGGCATTTCAATCTGGAAACGCTTGGCAGGGGAATTTTCCTTTTTATAAAAAAACACGCCCTTTTCGGGCGAAATAGCTATAGTTACCCTACTCGAGGAAAGCGTTTTGTCTAACGATGTTTGGCGGAAAGATTTCCGTCTTTTGGAAAAGGGAGTATGCTTTTTTCGGGCAAGATGACTATAATAACGCGGAAGATGGCAGGTACAGACGAAGTATGTGAAAAATGTATAAAATGAAACGAGAATGAGGGAAAAGTATGCAAAAAGCCAATTGACGGCACATCGAAATTAGTTTGAATGCCACCCATGGCGGTAGCATCAAATAAAAACGATGGTAATGTTCCAGGGAAGTTCTATGTCGATGACCAGTGCATAGACTGCGATCTTTGTCGGGAAATTTGTCCGGACTGCTTCAAGCGCGATGAGGTTAGCGGATGTTCAATTGTTTGGAAACAACCCTCCGGAGACGATGAAATCGCCCTCTGCGAGGAAGCCATGGATGGCTGTCCGGTGAGTGCCATAGGGAACGACGGACAGACATGATACCATAGTCGTCTTATTTGAGAAAAGCATTCTATCTAACGATGTTTAGCGGAAAGATTTCCGTTTTTTGGCATAGAGGGTATGCTTTTCTCGGGGAAGATGACTATAGTTGGTTTATTCGATTGTCCAGTTGTACGGTATTTTGCTGAGTACGCTCGCTGATTTTTCACCTACTAATACGTCGTCTTCGATGCGGACGCCACCAAGTCCACGGTAATACAAACCCGGCTCAATTGTTATGACCATCCCGGACTCTAACACACCGTCGCAGATTCCAACACGTGGAGGTTCGTGGATGTCGAGGCCGAACCCATGGCCGAGGGAGTGAAACATGCCGTGTGGTGGATCCGAAATTTTGCTTGATTCGTACCCATTGCTTTCGAAATAGGCGAACACTTTTTCGGTCACCTCCCTGACCGACACACCGTCGTGGACGGACGCAATCGCCGTGTCATGGGCAAATTTCACAGCGTTATATAGGTCATGCTGCGCTTTAGACGGACGACCTTTGATGAAAGTTCTCGAAATATCGGCATAGTACCCGGAGGACCTCAAACGCGGGAAAAAATCTATCAAAATAAACGCGTTGGCCATCAGGGGTCCGTGACCAACATTATGTGGGTCGCAAGCGCCGTCCCCACATGCAACAATCGTATCTTCGGCTATCGCACCAAGGCGATAGCACATGTCCTCCATCGTTGCCCGTAGCCGTTCCGATGTCAAAACCTCATTTTCAAAAACCAACTCACCCTTTTCCCCTATGGACGAGTTTGCTAAAATTGTCTCCACGCTCGCAAAAACTTTCCCAACTATTCCTATGGCGGTGCTGATTTCCCCAATTTCAAAATCGGACTTTACCAAGCGCTGTGGTAAAATTTCGGCGCCGAAAACCGCTATCCCGAAGCCGGCAGCGCGCAGGTTATCGGCGAAATAGACTGGGAAATTACGTTTCACTGAAAATTTTTCGATGCCGAGATCTCTCAAAAACCTGATAAGAACATCGCACTCCGTGATTTTATCCGAATCCATTGATGATTTTACAACGTCCCAGCTGATAAATTCGTCGGCTCTCGATTCAGATTTCAGGCGATTGATCTCCAGCGCACTGGCCAGAGCAATTGTCCGCCCGTTCATGCAAAGAACTGCCATGTCATCCGGCACATGTGTCCCGAGAATATGGCGTAAATCGGAATCTATCTTTGTGTTGGAAAATATTAGCAACGGCAATTCATTATGCTCCATTAGACGGCGGACAATATTTTTACCAGAAAAATTACAATGACATTTCACTTCGGGTATCGAAAACTCGCATTCGCGCACCAGGCGGGCAGCGCTCGCATTGAACCACATTGTTCGAAAGTTTTCATAAATTCAATTCGTAAAAAAGTTTGATGTTTAGGCGAAATATTTTACTCTCGCCACAGGTTGTATTATGTGGAATGGGACAGAGATAAGTTCCGGGGCTAGTGTTTCAATGAACAATGCCGTGCGGGATGTTGAGTCTGGGTCGTCGATAAAAAGCTCGGAACACATGAATCCGCATTTCACCAGTGTGATAACGCCCACGGTAGCTGGTAATAGAATTACAAGTCGGGAAATTACAAAGCATTCGGACGAGTTCGTGGACAAAGTGCTTGCGGAAAAAATGGCGTCTAATGCCTTTATCCTGAATGCTCTTTCTTCTTCCACGGACACGCTGATTTCCCTCATGAATTCGTGGAATGGCGAAACAATGAAAACTTTTATAAATTCCTACAATGAATCGCCGGAACCTATACTCGGAAAATTGTTTTCACGCGGATTGGATACACATCACTTGCCAGAGGACATAGTTCTATCCCAACCATTTTTGCGGGTGGCTGCGAACGAAAATCCCAAAAAATTGGTGGACGAAGTTCTCAACAAGTACGACGTTGAAAGAGTGCGACACGCCCTAACGGAATCTTCTCCAACTGATATAAAAAGACTTTCGGATAACGGATTGTCGTCGGACGCCATTCTAGCGGAAAGCCCTCGGAACTATAGTTGTCTTGCTTGAGAAAAGCATTTTAATGCAACGACGCACCAACGGAAAGTTTATGCTTTTATGGAAAAACAGTATGCTTTTTTCAGGTAAGATGACTATAACAACATACCCATTCCGAGCGAGACAACCACACACCACAAAACCATGCTTGTACAGGGCCACTCACCGAATGCCCCGACAATAACACGAAAACACAATCACAACACCCCGATTATCAGGCACCGAAGGTGTACTTCAAAATTCCGTAGAACGCTCGAGCACTAACAGTATCAGCTAGCGATAACCAGGAACAATACACGCTTTCGACATGCTCCGGCTTAATTATCAATTTAAGAATGTACCAAACAACACCACGCAGATACTGCTTGTCGAAACTATCAGCGTTTTCTTCATTTTCCTTGAAAAATAGGGGTGCAAAACGGCAATCGATCACCTTCTCTATCGCATTGGACGGCTCGACCTTCAGAAACCTCAATGTGTCTTTTTTCAACCGAAGAATGTCCTTCCCGTGCTTCGTATACAGCGAAAGCATGTCTATGGAGCTCACTTCCACGACGCTACTCGTGCGGCGAGCCAATTTACTCCTTTTCGGCGACTTCGGCGTCAAGGTGACGACGTCAGACTTCCTGTCCACAATTGAAGTGCCTTTAAAATTGCTGCCGAAGTGAGCAATCGCGGCGAGAAATGCCCCACACGCGGCCGCAGACACAACCCTGCCGTAAAACCAACAAATGACAGCAGCTTGGAGTGCAACCGACAAATCCACCACCGCCGCAGTTTCAATTTCTGAACTGCGCACACAACCTACGTTTTCAACTTCCACGCCTGATTCCACCGAGATTCCTCCGACAATAAAAACACCACGGTACATACAAGAAAACAAAAACCGTCACCAAGTTTAACTCACTAGGCTGCGACGGTGCCCTATACTTCTGTGAGTAGCGACTTTTTTTGCTTTTTGCAAGTGAAAAATATAAAAACAAAAAAATTACATAAAAGTACGAGACAAATGGCGGGGCAGGAGGGAGTCGAACCCTCGACCTTCGGCTTAGAAGGCCGCTGCTCTATCCACTGAGCTACTACCCCAACCTATGAGGCACATAAAGCTATCTTACGCGATTCTGTCAAGGGAAAATGCCTCGACTACTGGTAACCAGGCATCCGCCATTTCCTAAAACACTCCTCCGCCGACGAGTGTTTCTCCGTCATAAAATGCGGCCACCTGTCCGGGCGCAACCGCACGCTGTGGAATTTCGAAAACAATCCTGGCGGTTCTGTCCCCGGTTCGAAAAAAATCTATGGGCTGTGCAGGATCGCGGTATCGAGGGCGGGCAGACAATTTCGCATGATCGGCCAAGGGTTCGTTAACAAAACTCAGTCCGTGGACGAAAAATTCCTGGCCGTACAAAAATTTTGAGTCCTTGCGTTCGATTTCTACGATCAGGCGGTTTTTTTCCAAATCCTTGCCAATCACAACGTAATGCGCAAAATCACGGTTGGATGGTAGATTTATGCCATGGCGTTGACCGATTGTAAACCGGAACAATCCACTGTGGATGCCGAGAAGTTTTCCATCGCAGTCGACGATGTCCCCAGGCAAATCATCGATGTAATGCGATAGAAAATTTTGGATTTTAATTTTCCCAAGGAAACAAATTCCTTGACTATCTTTTTTTTTACAATTTGGCAATCCGGCAGTCTCCGCAATCTGCCTGACTTCCGGTTTTGTAAGTATACCGACGGGAAATTCGACATTCTGCACCTGCTCCTTGGAAAGCATGGCTAAAAAATATGACTGGTCCTTATTTTTGTCAACACCTTCTAGTACATACACGCAGCCGTCCCAACCTTTCACGATCCTGCAATAGTGACCGGTGGCGAATTTTTCGCAACCACTCTCGGTTGCATAATTTTTTAAAATTCCAAATTTTATGCGGCTATTGCAAAGAATATCAGGATTTGGCGTAATTCCATTACGGTAGCCGTCCACCAATTCTTCCACGACGAATGACCTATAATTTGCTATCATGTTTACTATTTCGAATCCGACGCCAAGCTTTTCGCAAACAGCCCTGGCGTCATCCGCGTCGATCTTCCACGGACACTCTCCAACGGGCTTGGAATCGTCGTCGGCATTCCATGTGCGCATGAAAATCCCGTGAACTCGGTAGCCGGCTTTCTTCAAAAGCAAAGCGGCGACAGCACTATCGACACCGCCAGACATAGCAACCGCTACTTTGCACCGCAACATTTTTTGTACTTTTTTCCGCTACCGCAGGGACACGGATCGTTTCTGTTTACTTTTACTACAGATTTGCGTTTAATCACCATTTTTGGCGCCAACTCCGCTGCCCGTTCTCCGCTGGAAGCACCACCGTCTCCACCGGATAGCATGACATTTTTATGCAACTCGTTGACCATTCTGCCAAATGCCTTAGCATTACTGGCGGACCTAAACAATTTTCTGCAAACATCGGAGTTTATCTGGCGCAACATCGCGCCAAAATATTCAAACGCCTCGCTACGATATTCATTTATCGGGTCGCGTTGCCCATAACTTCGCAAACCAACGCTGTTGCGCAGTGCATCCATTTCTGTCAGATGCTTCTGCCAATTTTCATCGATTGCGTGCACGAGAATTAACCGCTCGATAAATTTTATTGCTTCCGGATCATCCGTTGATTTCTTCGTCTCGTAGGCAGCTTCGATTTTTGCCATTGCTATTTCGGTTGTCTCCGTGCGCGATTTGTTTGCAACGTCGGCCGCCGTTAGATTTATTGGAAAATTCACGTTTGCCCATGACAAAAGTGAGCGAACAGCGTTGCTGCTTTCCGTGTTTTCGCCGCGATTTTCCGAAATCTGCTCCGTTCGATCATCCAGCTCGCTGCGGACAATTTCGAATATGATATTTCGTGTGTTGCCGTCCGCCAAAGAATCGCTGCGAAGTGCGTATATCACCTCCCGTTGTCGATTTAATACGTCGTCGTATTGCAGCAATCGCTTACGTATGGAATAATAGTATTGCTCGACTTTTTTTTGCGCAGTCTCGATGGATCGATTGAGTAGCGGATGAGCAAGGACTTCTCCCTCTTTGAATGTTTTTTGCAGTAGTCGCGCTATTGGACCAGCTGACGCAAAAATTCTCATCAAATTGTCTTCCAGTGATACGAAAAATTTTGAGCATCCATGGTCCCCCTGGCGAGAACATCTTCCGCGCAATTGGCGATCGACCCGGCGTGATTCATGGCGCTCGGTCCCGATGACGAATAGGCCGCCGAGCTCCGCAACACCGCCGCCGAGTCTGATATCCGTACCGCGACCGGCCATATTCGTCGCGATCGTGACCGCACCACGCTGGCCAGCCTGTTCGATGATTTCTGCTTCGAGCTGGTGATACTTTGCATTCAGAACTTTATGTCCAATGGACTCTCGCCTTAACATTTTGCTCAGTACCTCCGATGCTTCCACGGAAGTTGTTCCAACGAGTACCGGCTGCCCATTTTCATTGGCAGACTTGATTTCTGCAACCACTGCGTTATACTTTTCCCTCCTGGTTTTGTAGATTTCATCGTCCAAGTCAGTGCGTATGCATGGTTTATTTGGCGGGATCACGACGACGGACAGTCGGTAGATATCGTTAAATTCCTGGGCTTCAGTTTCAGCTGTTCCAGTCATGCCGGCCAACTTCTCGTACATTCTGAAATAGTTTTGTATTGTGATTGTCGCGTAAGTCCTTGTTTCACCTTCGATTGTTATTCCCTCCTTTGCTTCAATGGCTTGGTGCAAACCATCACTCCAGCGACGACCGGGCATGGCGCGGCCAGTATTTTCGTCGATTATCACAACCTTGCCATCGAGAACGGCATACTGCTCGTCCCTACTATATAGGGAATAGGCGCGCAAAAGTTGGTTCAGGCAATGAATTTTTTCACTTTTTTTTGCAAACTCCTCCTCGGTAAGTCGCTTTTTTTCGACTTTCTCTTCTTGGGATATGGAATTATCGCCGTCGATGGATGAAAATATCTCCGGAAGATCTGGTAGCACGAAGGCGGATTCATCCTGACTCAATGCGGAGCGCCCTAGCTCCGTCAAATCTGCTTCGTTATCTTTTTCGTCCAGGCAGTAGTACAATTTTTCCTTAGCTTGAAATTTTTCACTCCTAAACAATTCGGAACTCATTTCCAAATCGAATTTATCAAAATTTTTTCGGTACACCCCATTTTCCATGAAACGTAAAAATTGGCGATTCTTCGGCATGCCAAGTTTTACTTGCCAGAGCTTTTTGTAGGCATCGCGATCGTATTCGCCGTTCCCATTTTCCAGCACAGTTTTCGCCTCAGAAGCCAGGCGATTGCACAGTTTTTGCTGCAAATCGACCAGACTTTCCACTGATTGTCGTAACTCTTCGTAGGGGACGTTTGCATCGCCCTTTGGCACCGCACCGGAGATTATCAGCGGCGTGCGGGCCTCATCTATGAGTATGGAATCCACTTCGTCGACTATGCAGTAATAGTGCTCCTTTTGTACCTGTTCTTCCAGCGAGATTGCCATTCCGTTGTCGCGAAGATAGTCGAACCCAAACTCCGACGCGGTCCCATAGGTTATGTTGCAATTGTAAGCTTTCTGCCGTTCTTCGGACTCCATTTCATTCTGCAAGCACCCGACGCTGATTGCAAGGAATTTGTAAATGTATCCCATCCATTCGGCATCGCGACGGGCAAGATAGTCGTTTACGGTGACAAGTTGGCAATTTTTCCCGGTCAAAGCGTTTAGGTACAATGGCAACGTTGCCACCAACGTCTTTCCTTCTCCAGTCGCCATTTCGCAAATTTTCCCTTGATGCAGGGCTATTCCCCCTAGAAGCTGCACATCGTAGTGCACCATGTTCCACACAGATCTATGGCCACAGACCTCGATCTCGGTTCCGCATAACCTACGGGCTACATTTTTTACCAACCCAAATGCCTCCGGAAGCACGCCATCCAGGGGAGCACCGCCGGCCACCCGTTGTTTCAATTCCTCCGATTTCGCTGTGACCTCGCCATCCGACAACTCAACGTAGGACCTGTCGAATTCGTTGATTTTTGCGACTATCGGCTGGCACTTCTTTATAAATTTTCTGTGCGTATGACCGGCGAATAGCCTAAAAATCTTTCCGAGCATTATCCCTTAATTCTCTAAGCATAATGTCCTAGACGTCCAACCAATAATTCTGGAAATTTCTATACGTTTTTTATGCTTTTGGCAAGTTTTATGCTTTTGGCAAGTCGATGCCACCACACTCGACGAAAACATAATTTATTAATTTGCCTGTGGTAGTCGGGGGGTAGTGGTTTGCCCATTCATCAAGGCCTTTGTAAATGCCGTCTCGTATTCACGATGAGTTTTGATCGGATTTGCCGGATTATCGTTGGGCAGTCTAACTTTCTGTCCTGGAGTTGCCGTCATAGCCGCGGGCGGCATATTTTCCGATGACACAAAGTCGAAATCGACGAAAAATGACATGTGGTTTTTTGCTTTTTCTCCATTGGCCAAATCAAATTTATCGGCCCCGACAAAATTGCGTGCCTCGCGTCCAAGACCTAAAGGGTTAAAGGTAACCGATGCAATATTTTCCTTGACACCTATAGTGTTTGCCAAAAGTCCTCCCATGGAAAATCCTGCAAGCATTGGGACTACAACAACATTGGAGCCGTCCGAAAGTCTCTTCTGTTCAGATTCGATGAACGACATCACAAGCGCATATATCAGCCCTATCGCGCCGCTTTCGACGTTAAAAACATTTTTTATTGCAAGTGATAATTGATTCAATGTCCTCCCGGCTCCAACACCATAAAATGTTATCACGAACGGCCTGATCACAGAGTTAGGATCCGTGTTGTTGGGCAGAATGAGACCAATTTTTTTAGCGCACTCAACGGTCATATCGGGGGCGGATTCACTTTTTGCAACCAAAATATTGTCGCTGTCAGATATTGTTTGCACACCCTCTCCATTGCGATCTTCCAATTTTTTCATGCAGTGATTGTGAATAAAGGCGATGTATGCTATGTCGCAATCCTGCAACATTTCCTCGAATGTACACGGACGAATTGTCTTGAATACACCGGAGTCCCTATGCTCTTCGATGGCCTGTTTGACGCCATTGCAAACCCCTTTTACAATTCCTCCCATAACGTTGGCGGCGCCACTCGCCAACCATCGGACTATATTTCCATTTTTCATAACAAAATTTTCTCAACATCTAAGAAAACAGGAAAGAAGCAAATTTTTCGATTTGCGTCGATCACGTTTGGAAACAGTCCGTAGTGACTGCGGTGCCGGTAAGAGTAAAAACAAAAACGCACCGTCGTACACTACGCATCTGCCTCCAAATTTTTCCCAAAGATTCATTTGCATTCCCTCGCAACCTAGAATCGCGCATTCGACAATTGTCAATAAAAAATTTTGTTTTTGTGGCAAAAATCCAACCTTGTATTTTGTGCACTATAGTTGTCACACTCGACAAGGGCATTCTGTCCAACGATGCTTGGCGAGGAAATTCCTCTTTTTACGTAAAGGAAAGCACGCCCCTTTCGGATGAAACAACTATATAGTCGTCTTCCCCGAAAAAAGCACACCCTCTATTCCGAAAAAACGGTAATCTTTCCGCAAAATATCGTCAGGCAGAATACTTTTCTCAAGCAAGACGACTATAGTCCGATAGCCGCCCAAATTTATAGGCAGCATGGCCACCACGCCAGTCCAAACCTGTCAGAGTATATACAACTATTACGCTTGATGGGGGCATCCCAATCCAACGATACTTGGCGGGAAAATTTTTCTTTTCGTGAAGGAGGGCACGCCCCTCTCAGGTGAAACAACTACAATCATTTTGCTTAAGAAAAACATATTGTTTTTTATAAGAACTGGAATTTCTCAGCCAAACATCGTTAAGTAAAACGCCTTTTTCGAATAAGACGACCATAAAAAAGCAACGACGCATGTCGCAGTTGCTATTGAAAGCAGAGCTCTGCCAAGGCGCGTCGCTGTGGCTGTTTTTATGGGATAGGTAGAATTCTACCCACCTCGGCCAGGATGGATTCCGGCATATCGCGCGGCACACGCTTGCTCGTCAATCTACTGGCAACTTCGCATGCGCTCATCGATTTCATCCGATTGCGTTCCTTCTCTTCTTCTGTGTCGAACCATCCGCCAAGCTTTCCTCTATGGCCACCCCTACTTTATAGCTATTTCGACCGAGAAGGGCGTGCTTTTCTTTATAAAAAGAAAGACTCCCCCACCAAATATCGTTGGATAAGATGTCTTTGCCGAGTGTGACGGCTATAATCATCGTTGGGTATCATTTTTGACTTAAAATTCTCGTCATTTTCGCTACATTTCGGATCAAATCTTTCGCATATTCCTGCTGTCATTTTACATATTCTACATATTAGACTGACAAGCTGGCGATGTTGAGAGCGGGACGTGACAGGAGTAGTCCCGTTTTTTTTCGTACAATTCTGGGTTCAAGACCACATCCACTCCATAAGGTCGAAATTTCACCCACTACCTTTTTTTCTTTTTTGGCCAAGGCGCGACTTACTCGATATTCTCGTATTTCGTTTGTCATTTTTCCTCCTTTTTTGATTAAAAAACTAAACATGCCATAGGGCACGGCTGTTATGCCAATAAAGAAATTGGTCAATCAAATTTTCAATGAAAAAATTATAAAAATATAGTTATCTTGCTTGAGAAAAGCATTCTGTCTAACGATATTTAGCCGTAAGACTTCCGTTTTTTTGGAATAGGGGGTGTGCTTTTCTTGGGGAAGATGACTATATCGCACAAAAGTTTGCTTCCATTGACGCAATCATCATATAGCTGTTCCACTCAACAAAAGCACCTTGTCCAACGATATTTGGCAGGAAAATTTTTTTTTATAAAAAAACACGCCCTTGTCAAATGAAACGGCTATACTTGATAAAAGCATCTTACCTGAGGATATTTTAGCAAGAAAATTCATCTTTTTCAAAAAACAGCACGTCCTTTTCGAGTGTAGCTGTCACACTCGACAAGGGCATCCTCATTCGACGATATTTGGCGAAGAAAATTCTCCTCTTATAAAGGAAAACATGCCCCTTTCAGATGAAACAGCTATAGATAACCACGCAGCCTTAAAATAAACTCCGGCTATGGAACTACGAGAACCTTTCCGTCCTTGCGATTTTCGTATGCCAATAAAAGCGCCGCGACACCATCCGATAATCGCACCGTCGAGGCAATCGGGATGTGTAAAATTCCATCTCGCATCATTGCAAAAACTGTGTCGTACAGAATTTGCATTTTTTCATGCGTCTGTCTCCTTGACCACTTATCCAGCCAAAAGCCACGCAATCGCAGATCGTTGAATATAAGCTCCCTTGTCGGAAAACGCACTTTATCCCCGACCATTCCACCAAATGTCACGACTTCACCACCAAATGCCATGCTCTTTATGATGTCCACTGCACTGTTTCCCCCGACGGAATTCAGTCCAAGCAGCGGACGTTCCCCGCCAGCGTAATCCGGCAATGTTCTCGAATCAAACGCCTCGCTGTCAAAAATGACCGTTGCACCGCAAGACTCCAGCTTTTCCCTGCGCACTCGGGCATTGCGCACCAAATTTATGGTTTTTATTCCCATATGTTTGGCGATTTGTATGACTGCGACGCCGACCGCGGAATTGGCCGCATTCTGGATTACCCAATCGCCTGGTTTTAAACTACGAATCTGCGTCAAAAGCATCCGCGCTGTTAATGGATTTACGAACGCCATGGCCGCCTGGTACGGATCTATCCCGTCTGGAACAAAAAACAAATCCCTAATCCGGGCAACAGTCAGAATAGACCACGCCCCTGGCGGAGATTTGACAAACTTGCCAACCAGATCCCGATCGGAGACGCTGGCACCGACCACCCTGCCGATACCCTCGCGACCGCCAACCGCTGGCAGTTCCGGCAAATCACCATATTTTCCGGATATCGTGCCGATGTCGGATGGATGTACAGGGGAGGCTACGAGTTCAATCAAGACCTCCCCCTCGCCTAATTTATCGGAAACGTCAACCTCCTCCAGTCGCAGGACGCTACCAGGTTCTCCAAAAGCACAATAGGCCAAACGCAAAGATTTCACAGGTTAGCGCCGTAAAGTAAAAACTAGGCTCCTATCATAAACTCCGGAGAAACGCCGACAGGACTCGAATCACCGCCGCCACCAGAATCCTCCTCGCCGTCTGGAAGCGTACCCTGGGTGTAGAGTACCATCTTTTGTTTCCATCTGTCAACCTCATCGAGGAATAGCTTGAAAAATTCCTCGAACTTCGTTATCGTCAAAAATCGCATGGGGTACTGATACCCAACGGCAGCATTATTGCTTTCGGCATTGTACGATAGCGTCATTCCCTTACTTTCCTCCGGGTCGTTATTCATCCTAAGGAGATAGCGCATGATGGCACCGCCGTTGTTGTCTGGAATCTGACCTATCTCGGAAATAAATATCATAGAGTCGCGTTTACTTTCGTGCTTTATATGTATTAGCGTCCCCTGATCCACATCCAAGCAACAGTACCCAGACGAATCAATCTGTAGACCAACGAGATTGATCCTGTTAGCAAATTCATGCAATATATTTGCAAAAGTATCCATAGGCATAGCACCCCCCTGTAAAATAACCCACTAGCATACGACGATGGGATTACGAAACGGTTGGTCAATGTTTTTCTATTTAAATAAAAACCAAAAAGCCGCCCTGCGGCGACTCGCTGAAATTCCATTAACTGGAACAGACGGCTACTTTTTCTTTCCGCCGCCACATCCACCTTTTTCACAGCCCATGGCATCCTCCTTGTTTTTTAGTAATTACCAATCGGCACCTTGCCATTTTGGTTTTTGGTCACAAAAATCAAGCATAAATTTCATGAAAACGAAATTTTTTCACGCGGAGTTAGATAAACAGGTGAAATCATCGAGTAGAAAAACGGCAAAATACTTCCGACGGTGAAAAAAAATCTTCCGCCTGAGTGAATTTTTTGTAAAATATACTTTCCTGCTGGACATTTGATATCTGTAAACTACCAAGGGGCCGAATGAACTTAAAAGATACTTTGAACTTGCCAAAAACGGATTTTCCCATGCGTGGAGATCTCGTGAAAAGAGAGCCCGATAGGATCGAAAAATGGCGCGAAGATGGTGTTTACGCCAAAATTCAGGAAAAAAATGCTAATAAGAAATCGTTTATTCTTCACGATGGTCCGCCATTCACGAACGGGTATGTGCACATCGGGACGGCGCTAAATAAAATTCTAAAAGATATAATCGTCCGCTACAAATCCATGAGAGGATTTAGGACACCCTACGTTCCTGGATGGGACTGCCATGGTCTGCCAATAGAATTAAAAGTTGTCAAGGAGTTGGGTGAGGAAAGAAAGCCATCCGATGCAGTTTCGCTCAGAAAAGCATGCGCTGCATATTCCAGAAAATTCATCGATACGCAGCGGTCGCAATTCGAAAGGCTTGGAATCCTCGCCGATTGGGATGGCGATTATCGCACAATGGATCCGGCGTACGAAGAATGTGTCCTAAATTTTTTTGCTGACTGCGTCGCTCTCGAGTTGGTCTATCGCAGCAAAAAACCGGTTTACTGGTCAATACCATGTAAAACTGCCCTGGCGGAAGCAGAAGTCGAATATGCGGATTACAACAGTCAATCGATTTGGGTAAAATTCAGAGTTGGCCAAAAAATGGCAGAAAAATTACGGACCGGCGGCGATACGTACGTTGTGATATGGACAACAACTCCGTGGACGATCCCATCAAATATGGCAATAGCCTTGCATCCGAAGTTGAGTTATTCCGTCCTGAACAGCGACGAAGAGAATTACCTGGTGTGCTCGGATAGGATAAACGATTTTACCAAGGCGTGCGGGATAAAGAATTTCAAAATTCTGACAACAGTCAGCGGAATAGATTTGGACGGACTGTCCGCCAATCACCCTATAATCGACAGGGACAGCAAAATTGTCATGGCGGAGTACGTAACAACCGACTCCGGAACCGGGTGTGTCCACACGGCGCCCGGTCACGGCCTGGAAGACTACTGCACCGGAATTGAGTATGATCTGGATGTTTATTGTCCATTGGATGACGACGGAAAATACGTCGCCGATGGCCAAATTCCGCAAGAATTGATAGGCGTCAGCGTGCTAGATTCCAACGGAAAATGCGATGGCAACGACAAGGTCATCGAAATGCTGGAAAAAGCGGGGGCGTTGCTGGCGAGAGGAGATTTCGTCCACCAATATCCCCATTGCTGGCGATCGAAGACGCCGGTGATTTTCCGAGCGATGGCACAGTGGTTCATCGCATTGGACAAACACAATTTGCGTGGAAAAATGCAGGAAGCCGTTGGTTCCGTAAACTGGGTTCCATCGTGGGGAGAGAATAGGATACGTGCTGCCATCGCGTCCAGAACGGACTGGTGTATCAGTCGCCAGCGTGCGTGGGGAATTCCGATTCCGGTATTTTACAATGAAAATGGTGACGCGCTACTCGATGAGTATGTAATCCGGGAGATTGCAAAAAAAATCGGAAAATATGGATCCGATTTCTGGTTTGAAGCCGGGGAGAAGGAAATTTTGGCGGATATTCAATTGCCATCCGGATGGTCTCTGGAAAATGTCAGTAAGTGTACGGATTCCCTGGACGTGTGGATAGATTCCGGCAACAGCCACAGGGCAATCCTGAAAAATAATCCGATCCTGTCGTGGCCGGCGGATATGTATCTGGAGGGCAGTGATCAGCACCGTGGATGGTTTCAGTCATCCATGTGGACAAGCGTTATATCGGGCAATGTCAGTGCTCCGTTTAAAAATGTCCTGACCCACGGCTTCATAGTCGGCGAGGACAAGAAAAAAATATCGAAAAGCGATGGCAAACCGCAGACAGCGGATGATTACGTCAATAAGTTTGGAGCCGACGTTGTAAGGCTGTGGATTTCATCGGAGGATTTCCGCAGTGACATAACAATTTCCGATGACATAATAAGTCATGTGTCGGCGACGTACCGCACGATCCGAAATACGTTGAGATTTCAAATAGGAAATTTATTTGATTTCGATTTTGAAAAAAATCACGTTGGATGGGATAGGATGACACCCGTTGACAAATGGATTTTGCAGAAAACAAAAACTTTGATCAACAATGTGACATCCGCCTACGACTCCTACGAATTACACCGCGTGTATCAGCTGATAAATAGGTTTTGTTCCGTCGAGCTCTCGGCGACGTATCACGATATTTTAAAAGATAGATTATATACGTTTGCATCAAATTCCCAGGAGCGAAGGGCTTCACAAACGGCAATTTACACAATTTTTAATGTCATTCTTGCCATGCTCGCTCCGATTACTACATTTACATGCGACGAGGCGATGGCATACGCGTTGAGCAACAGTGATTACTGCGACAAACACATTCAGCTGGTGGATTGGCCGAATCCAAGTTCAATCGCCGATTTTTCAGATGAGGAACGCGAATTTGACGCCTTGCTCTCATTTAGAACAAAAGTAAATGAACAGCTGGAGCGTTCCAGACAAAACAAATTGATCGGACAAGCGCTGGATGCGAAAGTGATAATATCCATCGCGAAGGACGATTCGCTTTACGCGTTGTTGACGAAAAATTTTACAATTTTGCCAGAAATATTTATAGTTTCCCAAGTTGAAATTGAAGAAATTTCACCGACGGACCGTTTTTCCATAACAATCGTCCACGCGAGCGGGGAAAAGTGTCCACGTAGCTGGAAATGGGTAGATTGCCTGGTAGATGCCGGGGAATTTGGAAGGGTGTCGCCGAAATGTCTCGAGGCTTTGGCTGAAAAGTATCCAGACATCGTGAAGAATAGCACAATAATAGAGTGACGATGAGTACTACAAGAGTTATCAGTCAACCGCAATCCGCAAGCGAAAGCAGACGTTTCTTTAGGGGCAAAAAGCGTGGGGATTCGTTTTTTTCCATCGAAGATGCCCGTGAAATAATGAGGGCGAAAAAAGAAAATGTTGCGGAGGAACGCACTAAAAGTGTGATCGAAACGAAGAAAAATATACTTTCCAGCGACCCGAATGTGCGTAAAAAACAGAAAGTTGCGGCCGCGTCGATCGCAGATATTCTCGGATTTAATCCCATTCAATCTGGGCAGACTAGTGCGAGAGACAAGGATCCGGAAGAGGTTCCGCAAAAGTATAGGAAATACTATAAGTTACTCCTAAAATTAAAGGATGATGCCCGGCGTGGCCTTTCAAAGCTAACAAATGATAATTTGGCGATCTCCGTTGGCCGGTCAAAATTCAGCGGTGCGGACCAGGAAATTGAGTCTTTCGATTCGGAATTTGCCATAAGCTTGATGGCCAATGAACAGGAAGCGCTGACAGAAATTGAAGAAGCCATAGGGCGCATCCACGATGGTACCTATGGGATTTGCGAATTGACAGGCAAGCCCATTGAACCTCAGCGTCTCATGGCAGTCCCGTTCGCCAGATATTCCATTGAGGGGCAGCGGGAACGTGAAAAAACGACACAAATGGAGGTACATCGTGGATCCGTCTTCCAAATAGATCAATCCGATAGCGAATTTGCAGAGTTTGACGCAGACAATGAATAGTTTGCAATCAAGGTGTCTTTGCGTGGCGGTTTCGCTGCTTGTCGCCATCTGCGATCAATGGACAAAGCATACGGTTGCAATGTTTGGGCCGCAACCAGTTATCGCTTCGCGACCATTTCTTTCGCTGTCATATTCCGAAAACACCGGTGGCGCATGGAGCGCGTTCCACGGACACCCATATCCGTTGGCTGCAGTGGGTGTCGTGACGATGGCGGCAATTTTGCTATGTAGAAAGTATTTTTCTACGTCTGCGCAAAAAATTTTGATGGCCATAATTTTTGGAGGGATACTTGGGAACACGATTGATAGAATTTTCCGAGGATATGTCATAGACTTCATAGCTCTCGACTTGCAATTCTATCGCTGGCCAACTTTTAACCTCGCAGATTGCGTGATTTGTGTCGGAACACTAGTTTTTTTGTTTACTTTTTAGAAAAAATCGCAAAAAAGAATGTTAATCCTATGTTTTATTAGCTATAATTTTTTTGAAAATGTCAAATCACGCCAAGTCATTAATTCATGTTTCGAATCTTTGCAAGAGTTATGGCGACAGCAAGATCCTGAGCGACGTATCGTTTGATATAGAGAGTGGCGACCTTGTGTCCGTAATTGGACCGTCGGGATGCGGGAAGTCGACCCTACTGCGGTGTATGAACTGTTTGGAAGTGCTTGATGAGGGTGAGATTGCCATCGGAAATGTGTGCCTACGAGCCGCAATTCATGAAAAAGATGAGGATACTTTCTGGCGTCTCGCCCACGATCTCCGCCAAAACGTTGGAATGGTATTTCAGGAGTTCAATTTATTTCCGCACAAAACACTGCTTGACAACATAACACTCGCTCAGATAGTCGTGAAAAAAGAGAAGCCAGCGAAAGCAAAGGCGCTGGCGTTGGTGCTATTGGAGAAAGTCGGCCTAGGGCGCCTCGCCCATAGATTCCCGTGGAGTTTATCCGGTGGTCAGAAGCAACGCGCCGCGATCGCAAGGGCATTGGCAATGAAACCAAAAGTTATGCTCTACGACGAGCCAACGTCTTCTTTAGACCCGGAAATGGTCGAAGAAGTGCTACAAGTTATGCGCGATTTAGACCAGGAGGGCATGACTCAGATCATTGTCACCCACGAAATGCGTTTTGCCAAGGACGCGTCTGACTACATAATTTACATGGAAAAGGGTGAGATAATTGAAATTTCCGATGAGGACGAAATTTTCATAAATCCCCAGGACGATAGGACACGCCGTTTTCTTAAAAGGTACATGTGATGAAAAAGATTTTTTTTGCAGTATTTTTTTTTATTGGGTGTGGATTGGCAGCGGACGATTCAATTCTCAGATGGGCAGCGGACACTGACAGCGGTGCGCCAAATGTGTTCTACGCCGACGAGAAATTGTCGGAATTGGTGGGTTTCGAGAAGGATATAATCGAAAGAGTCGCGGAATTGATAGGCCGAAAGGCGGTATTTTATCAAAATGACTACGATGTCTTGATTCCCGGCCTCCAAAGAGATCTCTACGACGTTGTGATAAACGGTATGATTCCAGACGCAGTGACCGGCGATGGCGTACTATTTTCTGAGCCATATTATGCCTGTGGACTGGCGTTGGTCGTCCGTTCCGATGATGATAAGATAATGTCTGTTCTCGATTGCAATGGCGCGGTTGTCGGCGTACTTCGAAATGCAAAATCGGAGGCTATACTGGTAAATAATTTGAAAAAAATAAAGCCAACTGGATATCCAAATGAGTACTGTGCCATTTCCGACCTAAAGGACCGTCGTGTCGATGCTGTTTTGCTGGATTGGCAAATCGCGACTTACTACGTTGGCAAGATTGGAAATTTAAAAATCGTAGATGAAGTTGGAGAATCAAGATATTCCATCGTTGTGATTGACAAAAATCGCCAGCTCATGAATGAAATAAATGGCGCCATAGCCACGATGAAACGCGACGGTACATTGGAAAAAATAATTTCCAAATGGAATTTACACAATTTAAACTGCCAGAAGTTGCTTTCCGCAGCCGGTATGGGAACACTATCGCCGGCCGCAGGCAACGAAAATTCAAAAATTAGCAAACCATACACTAAATACATTGAGACACTGCCACTTTTTTTAAAAGCTGCATGCATAACGCTTATGTTATCGATACTTGGAATGGGTGTCGCCATCGTGCTAGGCCTTTGCCTAGCAATTACGAGATTGTATGCACCGAAATGGATAGGTTTTATTGCGATTTCGATCATAGAATTTTTGAGGGGTACACCGCTGGTTATACAGTTGTTTTTCGTATTTTACGGGCTACCACGCATCGGGATAACGCTGTCTCCAATCGTAGCCGGCGTATTTACCCTGGGTATAAATTATTCATCCTACGAAGCTGAAAACTTTCGCGCAGGAATGTTCTCCGTCCCGCACGGTCAAATGGAAGCAGCTCGAGCACTTGGAATGAGTCAATGGCAATCCCTGCGACATGTCATACTTCCGCAGGCGTTTACTTTTATTCTCCCACCACTGACGAACGATTTCATAGCATTACTGAAGGATTCATCCCTGGTGTCGCTCATTACAATAGTCGAATTGACAAAAACATACTCCCTCGCAGCCAGTACAACCCTCGATTTTTTCGGATTCGGTGTGATGGTGGCGATAATTTATTTCATCATCGGACTTCCATTTGTTCGCTTGGCAAGATTAGCAGAATACCGCCTCAGGCTTGAAAAACGAGCGTACTCCGCCCGCAAGGCAAAAAAAACATGACGAAACAAAGACGTATCCAGTTACGACGACCTTTGGAGCTCACTAAATTTTGCACCTCGATATGCATGCCTCTGCCAAAATTGATATGGTATCGACTACCGGTTTCCCGCCAATTGCCTTGTCCTTCACGGCTAACGGAATTTCCGTGCATCCGAGAACTATTACATCTGCTCCCTGGGCGATCAAATCAACAGCAGCATTGGCGAAGAAACCATAGGCTTGTTCCGGAGAGGTGTATTGCAGTCCGCTTTTAACGGCCGCTATCCCGCCATCAACTGTCTGTTGCAATTGTCCACTAGGGAATAAAAATTTACAGTCTAGTCCCAGTATTGAGGCGTGGACCTGATATATGCGCGAAAACTTCGTTCCGGAGCTACCGAGTATGCCAATGGCTTTCGCATTACAGTGAGTTGTCGAAATATGGTGCAGTGTTTCGCTTATCACGTTCACAAACGGCACACCAACCGCATTCTCTATTTCGTCGATCACGCAATGTGCCGTGTTGCACGGAATGCAGCAAATTGTGGCACCACACGCCCTCAATTTTCTTCCGACATCAATAAAGCGCGGCGCGAATGACGTTCCGCTTTTTCCGGCAGCGAACGCAATCCTATTCGGTGCGAGCGTTGCCTGAAACAATATTATTTCCGGCTGCTGGCTATCATCGACGCATCCGAGTTCAGTTAATTTTCTTTCGATGCGGCACATCAGCTCATTGGCTGCAGCCACCCCGCAACCACCGATTACTCCGATGGTTTCTTTGGTATAATTCGGTATGAATGTCATTTTGATTCCGGGACGTTGGCTTTGTTTTCTATTACAGAGTCCACAATCCCATAATCTTTCGCCTCGACGGCCGTCATGAAAAAGTCCCTGTCCGAGTCCTTTTCAATTTGATCTATGCCGCGCGCGCTGTGTTTTGCGAGAATTTCGTTTATTACCTTCCTCCAACGCAAAATTTCCTTGGCGGCTATCGAAATATCAGAAGTTTGCCCGCTGGCCCCACCCGTTGGCTGGTGAATCATAATCCTGCTATTCGGAAGGGCATAGCGCTTGCCCTTGGTTCCGGCAGCCAACAGAATAGTACCCATACTTGCGGCCTGGCCGACGCAATACGTCACGACGTCACAGCGCATGAATTGCATGGTATCGTAAATCGCCATACCGGATGTCACGCTACCTCCTGGGGAATTGACGTATATGTGAATGTCCTTCTTCGGATCTTCCATCTGCAGGAATAATAGCTGCGCAACGACGGCATTGGCAACAAAGTCATCGATCTGCGTACCAATGAAAATGATCCTGTCCTTCAATAATCTGCTATAGATATCCCAGGAACGCTCATTGCGACCATCGCGCTCATATATGTACGGCAACGGCAAATAACTACCCATGCACACTCCTTGTAATCAAAATCTCTATAAAATCAAGAATCTTAGGTGAGTTATAGTTGTTTCGTTCGAGAAGGGTGTACTTTTCTTTATAAAAAAGAAAATTTTTCCGACAAGTATCGTTGGATGGGATGTCATTGTCGAGTGTGATATAGTCGTCTTGCTTGAGAAAAGCATTCTATCTAACGATACTTAGCAAAAAAATCCCGTTTTTTTGGAATGGAGAGTGTGCTTTTCTCGGGGGGGGGGGAAGATAACTATATATAGTTGTTTCATTTGAAAAGGGCGTGCTTTCCTTTGCAAACAGGAAAATTCTGCCTGCTGAATATCGTTAGATATGATGCCCTTGTCGGGTGTGACAGCTATAGTTGTCCTATCTAAAAAAGCATTTTATTTAACGACGTTCAGTGGCAGGGTTCCCGTTTCCTGGAAAAGGAGGCATGCTTTTTTCGGGGAAGACGACTGTAATGGGGAAACTTTGCCTCTACCATTGCCAATTTTTCTGACAAAACCAACAAAAACAAAAAAATTTCCAAAAATCGAAATTTCAAGTTGAAATTTGGGAAAAATCTGTCAGCGTTCCAGTAATTCCGTACAAAAGGAAAGAGATGAAAGTTGGTAAACAAGGAAATACAGATAGTAAAGTAAATAGCGAAGTAAAAAGCGATAATACGAATCGTGGTACAAATGCGGTTTCCAGCGGGCCGTCGAAATACGATGGGAATCTTCGAGAAGCGATTCTCAGAAGCAATATGACTGCCTATTATGAAGGGAAGGCCAAAGAAATGCAACAATCGGCCAATCAAAGGCTGAAAAAGTCGTCCAAGGAAGTGTATGAGCGATTGGTCAAGCAAAAAAAGCCGCCGAGGGAATTCAAAGAAGGAGGTAAGGGGCACAGACTCGTCGAAACCAAAACCAACGAGATAAATTAAAGTTCGCCAGATGCGGCCAACCAATGCGCCTGCGGCCGTCTCACTTGAGAGGAGTTAGCTTTTTCGCAGAAGCAGAAAGTCTTCCGTTAAGTGAGTTACCTTATCCGGTGGGGGGTGTCGCTTTTATAAAAAAAATATGTCCTTCTCTGTTGGAGGGGCTGTGTCGTTGGATAGAGTGCCTCTTCTGAGAAGAGCGACCGCGTGCTTTATGGGGACATTTTGCCCAGTGTGTAATCGACCCGCTTGAGAAGGGCGGGTGGTTGTATTACCCGAGGAAAGCGTGCCTCTAATTCCAAAAAACAAGAGTTTTGTCGCTATAGTCATCTTGCTTGACAAAAGCACTTCGCTCAACGAAGTCTAGCGAGAGAAATTTCTATTTTTATGAAAAATAATATGCTCTTCTCGAATAAGATGACTATATAGTAATCTTACCCGAGAAAGGCATTTTATCTGACGATATTTGTAGTTATCTTACTCGAGAAAAGCATTTTATCCAATGACATTTGGTGGGAAACTTCCATTTTTATAAAAAATAATGCGTTTTTTTAGGCAAGATGACCGTACATTCTTTGCCGACACCATTCAATATGCTTTTCTCGAGTAAGATGACTATAGTCATCTTACCCGAGAGAGGCACACCCCCTATGCCAAAAAAACGGAAGTCTTACAGCTAAATATCGTTAGACAGAATGCTTTTCTCGGGGAAAATGACCACACACATCCAGCGGGAGGATTTTTTTACAGAAAAAACAACGCACCTCAAATGGGACAAGTACGCAACGTAGCTGCAGGGCAAATCATCCAGGCGGCCACGCCATCGGACGCCCAGAAAGCAAGTGTACGTGTAGATACGGAATTGTTTCCCCAGCCTGCCGTCCGTTATTTATTACCAATCTGAACCCAGACAATTCTCTCATTTCGGAAAATTCCTTGGCGGTAAGAAGCAATTGCCCCAGCATGTAGGCGTCATCGCTACTGGCTTCACTTATTCTTTCTACCTTTTTTTTAGGAATTATCAAAACATGCGTTGGTGCCTGCGGGTTGATATCGCTCACGACGACAGCATACTCATTTTCCAGCAAAATTTCCACCGAAACCTCACCGGAAACTATCATATCGAAAAATGTCTCACCCTCCATCGCGGCATTTCTAAAAGCAAAAACAGGCATTGTGCAAACAAAAAAATGCGAAAGGAGAAAAATTTTTCAGATCCGATTATCCCCTTGTAGAACATAAACTAAAAAAAATTACCGCAAATGGTAACTAAAATTGCGGGATGCGAAGAATACGTAATGGGTCATCGCCCGTCGAAAGACCAAATCATGGGTCACACTTCCAAATGGGTCAATATAGTTATCTTACTGAGAAAAGCATTTTGTCTGACGATATTTAGCGGAAAAATTTTCATTTTTTGGAATAGAAGATATGCTTTTCTCGGGGGAAGATGACTATAAAATTCCAAGTGGTTCAACAAAATTCAGTTGCATTAAATCTGAAAAACCGTAGCAAGAAATGATCAGATGGTAATTTTTGACAACTTAGTGGTTGGGGCTGGTATATCTGGTGCTACGATTGCACGCATTTCGGCGGAACGCGGTGAGCGCGTCCTTGTAATTGACAGGAGGAGTCACATAGCCGGAAATTGCTACGATTATGTCGATGAAAATGGAATTTGCATACACAAGTACGGATCGCATATTTTTCACACCAACAACGAAAAAGTTTGGAATTTTCTAAATCGGTTTACCGACTTCAACACATTCACACTCAGAATCGTTGCCGTAATTGACGGTATCGAAGCACCGATTCCGTTCAATATCGGCACGCTTTACCGCGTTTTTCCACAATCCCTCGCTGAGAAGATCGAACGAAAACTGTTGGAAAAATTTGCCTATAACGAAAAAATTGGAATTGCTGATTTTCAGAAACAAGACGATGATGATTTGAAATTTCTTGCGAAGTACATCTACGAGAAGGTTTTTTACGGATACAATCAGAAGCAGTGGGGACGCATCCCAAGCGATGCCGTGATGGCGCGTGTCCCAGTCTATGTGAGCAAGGATAGCCGCTATTTCCAGGACAAGTACCAAGGAATTCCATTACGCGGATACACAAAGATGATTGAAAAAATGCTGGATCACAGTAACATTGTCGTCCGGTTGTGTGCCGATTACAAGGAGATTAAGGAAAAATTTGGAAAAATTTTCCACACTGGTTCAATTGACGAATTTTTTGACTACAAATTTGGACAATTGCCGTACCGTAGCGTAAACTTCAAACTTGAAACACACTGCAGGGAATTTTACCAAAGCGGGGCGGTTGTGAACTACCCTTGCAACTACGATTTCACAAGGATCCACGAGTACAAGTACTACCTCGGTGATAAATCCGAAAAAACTGTCATCGCAAAGGAATATTCCGAACCATTTGAGTCGGGGAAAAACGAGCGATTTTACCCAATTGATGAGGAATGCAACCGCGTGCTCTACGAAAAATATATTGCCGAGGCGAAAAAAAATAACAGCTTGCGCTTCCTCGGCCGCCTCGGGGATTACAGGTACTACGACATGGACGACGCTGTCGAGAGAGCAATTGACTTGTTTTAGTAATGAATGATCTGGTTTTAGTAACGGGCGGAGCGGGATACATAGGGAGTCACTGTGCCTTAGCCTTACGGGCGGCTGGGTATCTGGTTGTGGTGCTTGACAATCTCGATGGAGGCCATGAGCAGGCAATCCGTGGCAACGGCGTCGAATTCGTGCACGGTGATTTAAAAAATTTCCAGGACGTCCTCGGCGTTTTTCGGCGGTATAACGTCGCCGCTGTGGTTCACCTCGCCGCAAAAACGGAAGTCGAACAAAGCATGACCGTTCCATGGAAATACTATTATAACAACGTTTACGGCACGTTGAACCTGTTGTCGGCAATGCTGTCTAATGGTGTTGATAAAATTATTTTTTCATCGACTGCTGCGGTCTATGGCGAACCGAAATACACTCCGATCGATGAGGAACATCCGTGTTGTCCGATTAATCCCTATGGCAGGACAAAGTTAATAGCTGAAAATATTTTTGATGACTATTACAGGGCCTATGGATTGAAAAGTGTGCGTTTGCGCTACTTCAATGTCGTTGGAGCGGATGAGCTCGGAAGAATCGGCGAATGGCATGAGCCAGAGACACATCTGGTCCCGAACATCCTGAAAAGTCTGTTTCCCGCGCAACCTGATATTCATGGTCCGCGTCTCGGCGATTTTGACGAAGATGGCAACGAAATCAAACGGATATTCACCGTCTACGGGAATGACTACAACACAAAGGATGGCACTTGCGTGAGAGACTACGTAAACGTTTTGGATATTGCCAGTGGGCATGTCCTGGCCCTACGGTACCTGTTAGGCGGTGGGAACACGGATTATTTCAACCTCGGGACAGAGGAAGGGAACAGTGTAAGAGAAGTTTTGTCCATTTGTGAAAAAATTACCGGCATGGAGATACCGATCAAAATATCTCCGCGTAGGGCCGGTGATCCCGCGATACTAGTTGCAAATAATTCGAAAGCCAAGGCCGTCCTCGGATGGTCTCCCGAAAAAACACTCGAGGACAGCATAAAAAGCGCCTATGAGTGGGAAAAAATATTGCATCGGGGGCTATCAGGTGCCTAGCGTTTCGGTGGTTGTCCCCGTCTACAATGTTGAGAAATTTCTGGGGGAATGCCTGGATAGCTTGGTTAACCAGACACTGAAGGACATTGAGGTCATTTGCGTCAACGATGGATCTACGGATAGTTGCGGTGAAATTTTAAACGAATACGCCTCAAGGGATTCGCGCATAAGAGTAATTAACAAAAAAAACACTGGGTATGGGGACAGCGTAAATGCCGGAATTGCATCCGCAACCGCCGATTACGTCGGGATCGTTGAAAGCGACGACTTTGTTGACGACGACATGTTTGCTGATTTGCACGCATGTATCGTCAAACGTGGGTGCGACGTTGTCAAATCAAATTTTTACAGATACTTTGGACAAACCAAAGAGATTATTGCCCTCGGCAATACGCTGAAAAATTTGGATGAAGGGAAAATATCAAGCGTAGAGGCGAAAAACGCGCTGCTACGTGCTTTCCCGGCCATTTGGGCAAACATTTACAGAAAAGATTTTTTGATTGAAAACGGTATACAACTTTTGGACACACCAGGGGCAAGCTACCAGGATGCATCTTTCCATTTTAAGGTTATTTCCCTCGCTAAAAATATCTATACAACGCACAGGCCATACGTCTACTACCGACAGGACAACGCTAACCAATCCACTGTCAGAATGGATGGTGCATTTTTCCATTTCATCGAATATGCCGAAATCGATCGCTTCCTGAACGCGCATCCAGATTTAAAAAAATTTTATAGTGCAGCGAAATTTGAAAGACAGTACGGCACTTACCGCTGGTGCTTGAACCGAATCAGTAGGAAACTTCGTCGGGATGTCTTCGAACGGATCCATTGTGATTTTAAAAATTATTATAATTCTGGAGAGTTGACGGACGATGTCCTGAAAAATTTAAACAAAAGATTTGAAAAACCAAGTGTTATGGAACTCATAACTGTGCCGAAGAAGGCATGGAGGCATTTCGAGATTAAAGTTTCGAGCATAAAGCGAATTTTACAGCAAGTAGCAGCTGAAAAATCCGCGCAAGATAGTCGTCTTACATGAAAAAGGCATGCTATTTTTTCGTAAAAATGTGAATTTTCCGCTGATATGTCGTTGCATAAAATGCCTTTGTTAGAAAGACGATTATAAAGGCTATATAGTTATCTTACTTGAAAAAAGCATCTGTTTAATGACATTTATTGGCAGGGTTCACGTTTCTTAGAAAACGAGGGGCATGCTTTTCTCGGGTAAGATGACTATATTATTTTTTCGTAAAAACGAGAGTTTTCCCGTCGAATATCGTCGACAAAATGCCTTTCTCGAGTGTTATAATTGTTCCGGTTAAGAAAGGCGCCTTCTCCTTCGCGAAAAAAGAAGTTTTGTCGCCTGATATCGTTGGATAAAATGCCCCTGTCGAGTGTGCTGATCACATATAATCATTTCACTCAACAAGGGCACTTTACCCGGCGACGCTTGATGGCTGGTTTCCGTTTTTTGGATGAGGATAAGGGGGAGGAAAACCAAGGAACAGCTGGACGCCTCTATGACATCTTGCGTCCGCTGGTGCTTGCGAAACTCCGCATTATCTATAACCACTTGTGTATAGTTGTTTCATCTGAGAAGGGTGTGCTTTTCTTTATAAAAAGAAAAATTTCCCCGCCGGGTATCGTTGGATAGAATGTCTTTCTCGGATAAGATGACCATATGTAGTCGTCTTATTTGAGAAAAGCATTTTGTCTAGCGATATTTAGCAGAAAGATTTCCGTTTTTTTGGATGCTTTTCTCGGGAAGGATGACTATGCTTGATGGCTGGTGCTCCTTTTTTGGGGTAGATGGTATTCCCTTTTCGGATAAGATGATTATAGTGAGACTCCACAGCAGGAGTGCCACTGCTCTCCGGAGGCCTAAATTTTTAAAATCGTAAAATATTTTCCAAAACAGTGGCGATTGTTATTGACAAAATGCCAATTAAAGAGTGGTCAATTTGCGCTATGATCATGAATCAAAAATTAGCTAACAGTAAAATTTGCTCGACTGCGCAAACGATAGACCTAATTCAATCTCTATACGATGCACGAGGCTACATCATAACTTGTGTAAGTAGTGGAGCTTGTTCATATGGCACCTGCGACTTCCTTTTAAATTTGGAACGTTTTTTGTACAAATTGTCTAAATTTAGTAACATCGTTGAACTAAAGTCCGCTATGCTGCTTTGGTGAGGCGTAATAAATGTGAAAATCTCATCGACTTGCTTTATGAAGTCATGGTATCGACGGCAAAGGCCTTGGCTGATCTCTTGAAATCTCGCTATATTTTGGTCTTAAAATTGGAAGAACGAAGTCATCTCATTGGCAACATTGCAACACTTTTGCTTGCATTTCGTGGTGAAAAATACAAGGAATGTGCCAAGTACTTTGATATGGCTGCCAAAGCGGGACAACTCAATGAAGAGAAAAAGATAAGAGAAAGGGAGGACATCCTGCTCAAAAATAGAATAATTGTAAAATTCGGAAAAAAAGTTCCCTTCCAAAACCCGTTTATTCCAATTAAAGGCAATGTACGGCCGGTATCGATTATACTGAGCGAGTTCATTGGCAGCATTAGCGGTGATCTAGTGAAACAGATCGACAAGATTCTTAGCGAACGCACAAATGATATTAGCAGCATAATACACGACAAAACTTCTTTTAAGCCTCTTACCTCCGATACACTCGATAAAATTGTCTATCGTCAAGTCAAGTTTGAAGTACACAAAGACATCGATTTCAAAAATCGCAAAATTCTGGACATGGTCGAGGAACTTAGGGAACTAATGCGCCTAACACTGATTTTGGTCGGAATGGTAACCGACGAGTGCGGGGTTATTCGCAACTCCTGTAGCATTTGCGACAAACCTTGTAGCCACTGCACAACAATGTGCGTCACGTACGAACACGAATACCTTTGTGCTTCGCATATTAGACCTTTAAAGTGTAGTGCCGTGGATTACATGTTGCATACAACTACCTCGGTTATTGCGCTCCTTCAAAATAAGATGCTTTACGCTGAGCCCTTCGAATATAATGTCAGCGAAGGAATCGAGAAATCAGGAAAATATGTGTCTTTGATACTCAAGAGATGTGCACGATCTCTTATGCACATCTGCATACATCACGTTGAAATTTTCGAAGAAGCGGAACAAAAGACGAGTTTGTTCGAAAGGTTTATAATTTTGATCATGGAATTTATGTCTACTACATCTGAAGAATCAGGCATGAAAGATATAGGTTTGGTATTCGGAGAAAGCTTAGTATTAAGCGGACGATCGTATGTGGTTTTTACCAAAGTGGTAAAAAAAACCAAAGACAAATTCAAAGCCAAACATCAAGAAAAGCATAGTATGTATCCAAGTAGCTCGAGTGATGTCGAAGAAGTCGATCGTATCGAAATCAGTTCCAGTAGCGCGGGACAATCTGATGAACCATTTTCTGCACAATTTACGCCAATATTTACAGATCTCACTGCAACGATGTTGCGTCTCGTTTGGCATTCTAACAGTTCAGCGTGCACGCTTTTAATGTCGAAGCTAGCGGCCTTGCCACACCAATTTTTAATAAACCTGGAAGCATTGTCTAATTCGTTGGCGCCTAACCCCTCGAAAACGTTGAGGCTGGAACAAGACAAGCTTGTGCACATGAAAAAGCCGGAAATGGTTATTGTGCACGAAAAACCTACTGCCGAAGAAATGTCAAAATTGCACGCTGAAGCGAATATGATATTTTCCGGCAAAAACAACGGAGCTAATATTCAAAGTTGTGTTACATTGAAATCAATTCATGCATCGTCAGATATAGGATCTAATGATGGCGAGCGATCGACTACGACCACCGCGCCAACTATTGACAATGAACTTAACAAATCCGAGGTAGTGTAGTTTTTGAACAGCATTTCTGGAAGTCAATGGACTCAGGCTGTTTCGCTGGATTCATCGGCATCGGAAGCGCAGATTCACAAAGATTCAGATATGTAGTCATCTTGCCCGAGAAAAGCACACTCCACCTCACCAAAAAATGGAAATCTTGCCGCTAAGTACCGTTAGATAGAATGCTTTTTTCAAGTAAGACGACTATGTATAGTCATCTTACCTAAAAAGAGCATATTGCTTTCCATAAAAGCATGAACTTTCCGTTGGTGCGTCGTTCCATTAGAGTACTTTTCTCAAGCAAGATATAGCCGTCACACTCAGCAAAGGCATCTTATTCAACGATATTTGGTGGGGGAGTTCTCTTTTTTATAAAGAAAAGCACGCCCTTCTCAGGCGAAATAGCTATAACTATAATGACATACCAGCAAAAAAATCATGCTTTTGTAAAAAACAATATGCCCTTTCCGGGTAAGATGATTATATGTCATTGAGCAGAATGCTTTTGTCAGGTGCGATAGCCGTGCTAAGATTTTCGTTGATTAGCTCCCAATGAGTCCCAAGCACAAGCCGGGACCATTATGGTTACAGTCATCTTACCTGACAAAAGCATTTTATGCAATGACGCATCAGCGGAAAATTTATACTTTTGTGGAAAAATAACATTCCCTTTCCAGGTAAAATGACCATATCTTATCAAGAAAAAGCATATTATTTTTTATAAAAACGGAAATTTTGCTGCCAGGTATCGTTGGACAGGATGCCCTTGTCGAGTGGGGGAGCTACGGCATAAAAATCAAGACTACTTATATACTAGAGCGTTTGGATTTTCTTCCAACAGCATTTTTCGCCAAAGCGCCTCAGCGTGCTCCTCAGCTCCAAATAGTTTTTTCGCATCTCCGACGATCCAAAGCCCCTTTTCGATGTCGTCGTATAGCTTTTTATCGAAACTGCAGTACCCCAAAAATGCGCGCAGTTGGATATTTTTTCTCGTTCGAAGCAGTTGCGCTGCCTCATCTCCGTCGAGGGTGTAGTAGATTTCGAATGTCCTCTTTT
This sequence comes from Puniceicoccales bacterium, assembly GCA_031270385.1. Taxonomy (GTDB): domain Bacteria; phylum Verrucomicrobiota; class Verrucomicrobiia; order Opitutales; family JAIRKQ01; genus JAIRKQ01. The sequence goes on from JAISXS010000058.1 coordinate 36,007, forward strand.
CGCTGTCGAAAACCCAGGCGGTGAGCATGACAGTACTTTCACCGTCTATGCCGCCGTGGTATACGGGAACGTTGCTCACCGGCAGATTTTCAAAATTAGCGCCCAGTGCTTTTAGCATGATGTTAAGCGGACGATTTAGTATGAGACCGGTCACTTTTTTCCCGGTGTCGGACTCTATGAACAATATGGTGTGCGCAAATCGGTCATCGTCCAACAACGGGTGGGCGATTAGCATCTTCCCATCTAGGGTCCCTGCTACTTTGCTTCGCCAATGCATGAATGCGCTTTTTTTCATGGGAAAATGTATTGTATAATGAGTGAAAATATTTACAATTAAAAAGTTGAAAAATTCCAATTTGGTTACTTTGATCGAAATTTTTCAATTTTGCGTTTTATAGTTTGGCGAAGCTAGCAAATTCTAGACAAAAGATCCACAAAAAAATTAATAATAATGCACAATATTTTAAATTTATTTTCTTTTCCTTAATTAGTACGGCGATTGGTAAAATTTCAACCATAAAATTTGACAATATCCCGCCGGAGAAACGTAGTGCTTTCAAAAACATTCCAGGACAAGACAGGGCAATCGCCAGTGGCAATAGCAAAACTATTGTAAATCCTGCTACAGCTGACGTCACTTTGCGACCGCTGCAAATTTCACCTATCGCCCCCTTCATCGTCGTTGTTACGCCGATTAGCGAGGATAATATGGCAAAAATGGAGAATAAATTCCCTATCGTAGAAAATTCCTTCGACAACAATTTGTTGTCCAGTACAACGAATACCGGGCATTCATTGGCCGCACCAACGGCAAGGTCCTGCGCTGTGAGTACACGGAAACTTACAAAAAGAATGCCGATATTAAACATCAGCGGAAAAAGTACGCCGCAAATTACCGCCCAATTGATTATTCTTCTATTGAAGTCCAACTGGCGGCACACCATCGGAATTGCGCCGTGAAAACAGTAGCTGCATATGACAATTGATAGTGCGGCCGTAGTGGCACCAAAATTCACCGTTTTAGTGAGATTTCCTCCCTCGCAGGTGAATGTTTTCAAGCCAAGGCACAAAAAAGTTACGAACATGCAAGTTGTCAAAAATGTGTTCGCTGGACCTGCAACCTTAAACCCGAACAGTATGCAGCAGCCGGACAGTAAAATTAGCAGTGGAAATGTGGTGTTGAATCTCGGAAACGTCCGCAAAATATCACGTGTCCCGCTCCAGTACGCTACCAACAGGCAGAAAAACAGCGCGAAGTAGCTAAACGCAAACAAATTTGCGCCGAGTGGACCAAGTTTCGCTCTGAACATTCCGCAGAGGTCGTCGGCCCCGGATTCAATGAATATGCGCACCATGAGCAATTCTGCCGCCGCCATCACGACGCTCATCAAAATGCACACGATGCATGCCGGAATAAATCCGGCGGCGTGCATAACAACCGGCAGGCCAAGGACACTAGCTCCTATGGCGTTTCCGGCGACGAAAAGGACAACCATCGTAAATTTTTTCCATGGACTGCAACTTCCGTGATCTGACTTTTTATTCTGTGTTTTCATGATTTTCCGTTGTTTAACACGGCAAACACAGATGCAATTACTCACCGGCGTCCGCCGTGTGAGATAGTAAAATTATTCTGCAGTACGGCCATCAACATAACCGAGGTAAGAATAGATACTCTTCTGCAGAGACAACATATAACGTATAGATGTAAAAACATTATTCTAGTCAATGTTTTTCTTAATAATTATTTTTTTACGCACATCCCCAAAGCATAAAAATCCATGACTTATCGTACAGGACGTCGTATGAATAACGGTGATGTGCAAAACGTTGGAGCGTATAGTTGTTTCGCTTGAAAAGGGCATATTTTTCCATAAAAAGAGAACCTTCCAATCGAGTATCGTTGAATTATAGTCATCTTACCTGAAAAAGAGCATATTGCTTTTCCATAAAAGCATGAACCTTCCGCAAAACATCATTAAGTAGAATGCTTTTTTCAAGTAAGTTTATATAACGATATTTGACGGAAAGATTCATGTTTTTATGAAAAAATACGCTTCCTTCAGGTAAGATATATAGTTGTCTTATCTGAAAAGAGCATATTATTTTTCCATACAAGCATGAACTTTCCGTTGGTGCGTCGTTGCACTGGAATGCTTTTGTCAAGCAAGACGACTATATAGCTGTTTCACCTGAGGAGAGCGCGCCTTCCTTTGGAAAAGGGAAATTTTTTCCGCCAGATATAGCTGTCACACCCGACAAGGGCATCATATCCAACGATACTCGGCGGGCAGAATTTTCCTGTTTGCAAAGGAAAGCACGCCCTTTTCAGATGAAACAGCTATATTGTTGGATAGGATGCCTTTTTCGAGCGTGACAGCTATAGATAAAATGCTTTTCTCAAGTAAGATAACTATATCCCACCGTGGATTCTGTTCAATGTGTCCAAAGAATAGCAGAGAAAAGGTCGGTCTCCTGCGAAACCTTCAAGTTGTCTAACGAAAAGTTAGTGCCGAATTCGACATCTTCCAAACCTCTGGCGACCACCAATGGCCGACACTCATCTCCCTCTCCCATCAAGTAGCAGGCAATGCTGGCAATCGAATCTGCTACATTCACCGTCGTGATTTGCAATGGCCTGCCAAAAATGTCCAAGTTCCCGCGACAATCTCGCACTGGATTGAACCCGAAAATTCCCTGTGAAATCCCAATTGTCCCCCAGCGCATCGGCTCGATCCTGCTGTCAACGGAAATGAGTCCGAGATTTTTTATGGAAAACTTCGCACATAGAAATCCGTGGATTTGACATAGCAATTCGCCAACACTTTTTGGCCATAGTATGTAATAGCCGTTACCATTACTTTCGTCGATCCCGGAATAGGCAACAATTGCGCAATCCTTCACCGTTAAATCCATGCCATCACGCAGTATTTCATCTGCTTCGTCGGCAATAAGCTTTTTTTTGTCGACTGTTCCGATCTTTACGCACCTGCCCTGGTGGATTGCCAAGCACTTCGAAGCTACGCACAACACGTCACCGTCGTCAACCGAGAAACCTTCAGTATCAAACAGTGCGAACACATCGCCCCTGGGAGGGAACAAGACAGCCGTTTTTATCGAAAAAATTTCCAAACTAACCCACAACCCTTATTCGAGAAACTCCCTTAGCCCATCGTGTGTCGGCCTCATCGCCCGTTTCCCAGCGTTCCAATTCGCCGGGCAAACTTCTCCGAATTTCTCGAAGTGTTGAAGGGCATCAACCATGCGCAATGCCTCATCAACGCTGCGTCCCAAGGACATATTGTTGATCACACAATGCTGGACAATGCCGTCCTTGTCTATCAAAAATAATCCGCGTAGAGCGACAAGTTCCCCTATGACCTCTGTTTCGCCGTTCGTCAACCTATATTCGCCGGCACATACTCCGTAGCTATCGATGATACTCCGGTTTATGTCAGAAACCAACGGAAACGTCACACCCTTTATTCCACCGCGCTCCCTCGGAGTTTCGAGCCATGCGAAATGTGAAAACTCCGAATCCCTGGAACAACCGATGAGCGCAACATCCCTTTCTTCAAAATCATGCAATCTTTCCTGAAACGCCCAAATCTCCGTTGGGCAAACGAATGTAAAATTTTTGGGATAAAAAAACAAAACCACGTACTTTTTGCCTCGGAACTGCGACAGCGAAAAATTTTTAACAATTTCGCAACCATTGATAACCGCAGCTGCCGAGAAGTCTGGGGCCTCGCGCCCGACCAGCGTTCTGACATCAACACTCACGGCGGCCTTGTACCAGTTCCTAATTCGACAGTAAAGCTAAAAATTCTAAAAAAATTCTTTACTCGCGTAATGTATTTTTAATCGTAGCCAATGATTAATAACAGAAATCGCTAGGAATATGGGAAATTTAAAAAAAAAGCGTCGCTTGAAAATGAATAAACACAAGCGCAGTAAGAGATCGAGAGCTAATAGGCATAAGAAAAGACTCTGGGGTAACTAGGTTCTATTGGGACGCAGGTGCTATTGAAATGATCGTATGTTTTTTGCTTGACATCGGAAATTGCGTTTACAAGGTCTGGGGCCTATGGTAGATATTTTTGTGTTGTTCGGTGGCTTTGCTGCCGAAACGGTTAATGCGGCGGCCGCGGATTCTACCGCTGGTGTCGGGGTGGTTGTTTCTGGTGCCCGGGGTATCATGTCCGCGCTTCGGAGGTCTTGTGCTTCGTCATTTAAGCATGTTGCGAATCTTGCGAGTAGAACCGTCGTTTTACCGATGGCTTGGAACGCGAGCAAAAAGGCGCTCGAGTTCGTTAGTTGCCATGCGATGGGCATTATTGCGATTGTGCAGCTGACTAGGGTAGCGGTCGATATCGTAGATTGTGTTTGTGATTGGCGTCGGAAGAAAGCCAACAGAGCGGCAGCGGCAATCACGAATAATGTTCAGACTCAACGCAATAACGCGGCGGGCGATCAATCGGAGACAGCTATCGCGGCAGATGACGGAAACAGCTGATAGGCACGGTATTTGTTGTGGCACGCGGTTGCCAAATTTGACAGGGGTGTGTTATTGTTATCCGACGACACCCGGCGAGGGGCTTTTTTACGGAAATGTGTCTTTTTCAATTATAGTCATCTTTCCCGAGAAAAGCACATTCCCTAATTCCAAAAAACGGGAATTTTGCCGCTAGACATCGTCAAATAGAATGCTTTTCTCGGGGAAGATGACTATATACAACGGATTTGAAAAAAGTGTGTTAAAATATGAAAGCACGCATACGGTAAAGGAAGCGAGCGAGACGTTTGGAGTGAGCGTGCGTGCCATATTCGAGTGGAAGAAGAAGTTGAGGGAGACCGGGAACTTG
>JAISXS010000063.1 GCA_031270385.1 Puniceicoccales bacterium
AAACGATTATAGAAGAGTGGCGATTACAAACATGGAATCGTGGTTGATTTATTCGAAGGAGACGTGGTTCGATTTTCCTTCGAATCCGGTTTGGATTGTTCGATTGTAGTCGTCACTCCAGATAAGGGCATTTTGCTTAAAGATATAGTTGTCTTACTCGAGAAAAGCATTCTATCTGACAATATTTAGCGGAAAGGTTTTCATTTTTTGGAATGAAGGGTGTGCTTTTCTCGGGGAAGATGATTATAAAAGGCCATCGAGACCGTTGGCTGCTCGCTATAGCTGCTTCACCTGAGAAGGGCGTGTTTTTTTGTAAAAAGGAAAATTTTTCAGCCGAGTATCGTTGGATAAGATGCCCTTGTCGAGTGTGACAGCTATAATTTACCTCCCTCCCTACTCTCCGGACCTCAATCCCATCGAAAAATCCCGGGCTAACCTTAACGAAAACTCTCCGACATCCTCCATCTCTTTATGTCCCTTACCGACGCCATTCAGTATGTTTTTTTTCGAGTAAGATAACTATAAGACCATGTTGCGAACCGGGCTCGCAACATGGCCGGCATTTTAGTCGTTTGTCGTACTATAGTCATTTTACTCGAGAAAAGCACGCTCTCCATTCCAAAAAAACTGGAATTTTTCTGCTAAGCATCGTTAGATAGAATGCTTTTCTCAAGCAAGATGACTATATTTATTCACGACTGGTCCTGGTACATTTTCGCCGACTTTAACACTATCGTTATTTGATCTACTCGGCGATGGACTAATTAAACAATGTAGGAAAGCAATTTCTTTTGATGCTTTCGGATGCCGTCCGTACCATGTTTTTACCGTCTTCATCCAAACAAGCATATAACACGGAGAGACCATACAAAGCATCACCATATGGAATTTCTAATCCTGCACCGTCACGAATTTTGAAGATCATTTGTACGGTATCAATGCCTGGGATCGTGAGGTTCAAATCGGCAGCGGTACGCGCGAAGTTCACTGTGCTGGCTAGAGCATCTCGTGGTGATGATTTACAAATCATATTTCCAAAAGAAGCGATTAATTCGGTTATCCAAGTATCAGAATGTGCATTTACTGCCATTTTTAACTCTTGTGATGCGCTATTGTGGTATTGGCGCAGTTCATTGGTAGGTGCTTTGATGCCCATAACCGTGCGTGAATTCGACGCGGTATTTTTCACAGGGGAATTCCCGGTATTTATTTCATCTCCTCGGCTAATAACGACATCTTGGCTGCTTACTGCACTATTGTTACCGATTTGCACCAATGTGTCCTTATTGACAACGCTATTATTTGTTTTGTACATATATATTCCTGGTTTGTTATCAACCTACCAATTACACTTCGCAAAAAAAACACACGATTGTCAAGTTATTTTTGATGAAATTTTACTTATTTGCCAATCCATTGGAGCAATAATTTTTGCCTACCTTTGAACACGGCCCATTAAATCATTCGATTCGATTTTCGAATTACGTTGTATTTACCTGGAAAAAAAGTAGCTATCTCCGGCATCGTGAAAAAATTGTATATTACGACGGCAATAGATTATGCCAACGGCAAGCCACACATCGGCCATGCTTATGAAAAAATTTTGTCGGATACGGTAGCGCGCATGTTTAGGATGCAAGGACACAGTGTGCAATTTATGACAGGGCTCGATGAGCACGGGCAGAAAGTAAGCCAATCCGCCGAAAAAGCCGGGTTACCAGAGCAGCTGCACTGCGACAGCATAGCCAATGATTTCAAGGATTTGTGCGAAAAACTTGGAATTGCGTATGACAGGTACATACGCACAACGGAACCGGAACATAAACGCGTCGTACGGGATTGCCTGCAGAAATTGTATGATGCCGGCGAAATTTACAAAGCGGATTATACGGGTTTGTACAGTAAGACAGCGGAGCGATTTGTGTTGGAGAAGGATAAAATCGATGGCAAGTGGCCATCCGACTTTGGGGAGGTCGTAGAAATTTCGGAGACGAATTATTTTTTTAAAATGAGCAAACATCAGCAATGGCTCATCGATCACATAGAGTCGCATCCAAAATTTATATTTCCGGAATTTCGCACGAAGCAGGTGCTGGAATTTTTGAAGGAGCCGATAAATGATCTATGCATCTCGCGTCCAAAAAGCCGCCTCGCATGGGGTATCGAGTTGCCATTTGACGGCGACTATGTCACCTATGTTTGGTTCGACGCACTTGTTAACTACATTACTGGCGCAAATTACTTTGGCGACGACTTCTCCGACTATTGGCCGGCCGACTACCATGTCATAGGGAAGGATATTGTCGTCCCTGCCCACGCAATATATTGGCCGATAATGCTCCACGCCCTCGGCATTGAGCCGCCGAAGACTTTGCTCACCCATGGCTGGTGGCTAGTTTCAGGGGAAAAAATGTCGAAAAGTTCCGGAAATATTGTTGACCCGCTGGACTTGGCGGAAAAATTTGGGGCCGACGCATTCCGCTATTACCTGGTGCGGGAAATGACAATCGGCCAGGACTGCGACATTTCCACCGACAGGTTTATGGCCCGTTACACCAGCGATTTGGCCAATGATTTGGGCAACCTTGTCAGCCGGTTGCTTAACATGGGGCATCGCTATTGTAATGGAGAAATAAAGAGGGTCGGGGAGGTTGGTGAGTCGGAAAAAAATATTAAAAAATTATGGCAATCTGAGACTCCGAAGATCGTTGACTTGCACAACGAGTTTTCGATACATCTGGCCCTCGAAAAATTGTTTTCATGCATAAAGGCGATCAACGGATACATCGAGGAAAGATCACCGTGGAAGCTATCAAAATCCGGCAGTGCATCGGATGAGCAGTTGATAAGCACGACGATCGCCACGGCAGCGGAATGTCTACGCATTGGAGCGATATTGTTAACTCCTGCCATGCCAACCGTTGGGCGAAAAATACTGGCGGCATTGGGATACACAGGGGAAGTAAATTGGACGACTAGTCTCCAATTTGGCGATTCTCTTGTTGGAAGCAAACTAGGTGATGCAATTATACTGTTTCCGAAGCTCGATGAATGATGTCGCGAATTCCCAGAATCCAAACGCTTGGGAAATGGTGGCAGCGTGTTCTCGTGCACATAGTTGTTGTTTTGTTAAAAGCGTACTGGGCGACGTTTAGGATCGTCCTTTCAGATGAAGCAAAACGTGCGACGCGTGCGGTGCGGGGGGGGACGATTTTTGCATTTTGGCATGAAAACCTGTTTGCAGCATATTCACTTAAAAATTTGGTTAGTGGCGCAGATATGTATGGATTGGTTAGTCCATCCCGTGACGGTGCATGGCTTGCGGGGATTTTTGATAAGCTTGCTATCAAAACTATCCGTGGATCCAGCAAACGCGGTGGGTTATCGGCGATCGACGTGATGGTGCAAAAATTAGCCGAAGGGGCATCCATCGCCATAACGCCGGATGGACCGCGTGGTCCGCGACACAAATTTAAAAATGGAACGGCAATGACGGCCAAAAGGGCAAATGCCGATATAATTTTAGTAGCGGTAAAGTATTCCAGTTTTTTTACGTTGCCGACGTGGGATAAGTTCAAGGTCCCATTCCCATTTGCCAAAATATGCGTCGACTGCAAAACGTTTCCCCATGAAAGTTTCAAGGATATTCACACTGCGGAACTCACAACTGCCTTGGGAAAATGCTTAAATACGCTGAGCTTGGGACCCACAAAAAAGAAATTAGTAGGGGAAAGGAAGTAAGAAGTTTGGGTTCCAGTCATGGACCGATATGAAGGTAAGCCGAACTTGCCGAGACCGTGAGATATTTGTCGAACAAATTACTGTTTTTATGAAAAGCAGCATGCCTTTTTCAGGTACGATAAATATATATAGTCATCTTCCCCGAAAAAAGCACACCCTCTATTCCAAAAGACAGAAATCTTTCCGCAAAATATCGTTAGATTAGAATGCTTTTCTCAAGCAAGATGACTATATAGCTATTTCGTCTGAAAAGGGCGTGCTTTCCTTTATAAAAAGGAGAACTTCCCCACCAAGTACCGTTGGATAAGGTGCCTTTGTTGAGTGCAAAGGCTATAGTCGTTGTATCCGATGAAGGTATTCTGCCCAACGATACTTTGCGGAAAAATTCTTCTTTTTGCAAAGAAGCGACATTCCGTTTTTAGGTGAGACGAGCATGATTATCTTGCCTGAGAAAAGCATTCTGTCTAACGATGCTTAGCAGAAAATTTTCGTTTTTTTGGAATGGAGAGTATGCTTTTCTCGGGTAAGATAACTATATAATTGAGAATCCACGGAATGCCAGCAAATCTGAGAAACTGCGCCATATCGGATGTACGAAAGGTGGCTCCATGATCCAAAAAAAATATTGGCAAACAAAGAATATTTTCCCTTGACATTAGATGAAGATTGTCGTAGGAACCGCGACTGTCTTATGAATTTATGTCATAAATTGCGTTTTGCGCGTGCATGGCGTAAGTTCATTGCAATTGTAAAAACAGAAAGAATAAAACTATGAGCAATAGTAAATTAGTAAAAGTTTCCGGTGATTTATAGTCAAACTCCTTGACAAGCGCATTTAAATTTGCACATGAAGAGTAGATGGCATACTATACAACGGATTCGAAAAAAAGTGTGTTATAGCAATTCCCCTTGACGAGGGCGTTTAAAAATATAGTAGGTAAGAGCGAGATGTACTATTCGAAAGATCTGAGGGAAAAGGTAGTAAAGTATTTCGAGAATC
>JAISXS010000070.1 GCA_031270385.1 Puniceicoccales bacterium
ACGAATCGTCAGGTAGAGTTCATACGCCTCCTTATTCTGTGGTGCATTGAGGAAGATCCAACGAAAAGGCCGACCGCCGCCCAGGTTGCCTATATGTTGGAAGTGTTTGCCTACGGGGTAGATAACTTTGTCGAAGCTCAGATATATGCTCGCATAGACCGCCCAACACCGCCAGACTATTTCTCTGAACAGACGATCGAAACGTATGCAATGTTCGGGATCCCGAACCAGGGATATTCGTGGTTTAAATATCACAATCCCGCAACTAAGGTGGTTTCGCCATTTCAGTAAATTTTGTTTATAGCTGTTTCACCCGAGAAGGGAGTGCTGTTTTTTGTAAAAAAAAGAACTTTTCCGTCAAATATCGCTGAGCAGAATATAGTCATCTTGCCCGAGAAAAGCATTCTATTTAACGATATTTATCGGAAAAATTTCCATTTTTTGGAATGAAGGGTGTGCTTTTCTCAAGCAAGATGACTATATAGGGAAACATATCTTTTTCAGACAAGTAATCATCACACTCGATAAGGGCATTTTGTTCGACGATGCTTAATGGCGAAATGCCCATTTTTATGAAGGGAATGAAACGCCCATTACAAGTGGAACGGCTGTATAACATACGCGTTTGACGCCGTTAATCTTGTCTTGCGGTGTGTCCTCCGAATCACATTTACTTGGGGAATTGGAATCGAGCTTAACAATCCAGAGATTTAGGGATCTATCGCCGAAGGATGTATTCGGTGCGGCCTCGCGTATTTGCAAAATGCTCATTGGCGCCGGTGCGACACCATACTTTGTTGGTGGGTGTGTCCGCGACGCCGTTCTCGGGAATGAGTTCACGGATTTTGACATAGAAATTTTTTCTATACCATTCGATGGCGTAGAAAGGGCTCTCGGCGGAGAATTTGCGGTTGAAAAGACTGGAAAAGCATTCTGTGTCCTAAAATTACGTGACTTTCCAATAGATGTTTCTGTTCCAAGGTCAGAAGTAAAACTTGGTGACAAGCATACAAATTTCCACGTCAATGTCATTGGAAAATGTGATGTAAAAACTGCCGCAAGTCGCAGGGATTTTACAATAAATTCCCTATACTTCGATGTCAAAAATGAAAAGCTTGTCGATGAATTCGGTGGTATTGGCGACCTAAGGTCCAGAATTCTCCGCCATGTTGGGGAAAAATTTTCGGAGGATCAACTTCGCGTACTACGCGGAATGCAATTCGCTGGAAGGTTTTGTCTAAGAGCGGACGAGGAAACCATTGAAATGTGCAAAAATTTGTCAATCGATGGGCTTTCAAAGGAACGGATTTTTTCAGAGTGGGAAAAGCTGATTCTCCAAGGGACGGCGCCATCATTTGGCTTGCGATTTATCAGGGAATGTGGGTGGTTAAAATTTTTTCCGCAAATTTACGCCATGGATGCGTGCATGCAGGATCCGAAGGCACATCCGGAAGGGTCAGTTTTTGATCATACTTGTATGTGCCTGGATGTTTTTGCAAAAACAAGGACCGGAAATCGATCTGAGGATCGCATAATCGGGTTTGCCGCGCTCTGCCATGACATGGGGAAGCCGCTTGTTACGACGCGGGATGATCGCGGGATTCACCACTATGGCCATGCGGAGGCAGGCGTAGTTCCAGCCAGTGAATTTCTTAGGTCAATAAACGCCCCCAATGATTTGATTTCCGCCGTCATTCCATTGGTATTGTTTCACATGTCTACGAGATCGTTGGTCGGCGGTGGCGACTTAGACTCCGGGGTATTGCACTTGGCAAATTCAGTCGGTCGCATGGATAGGTTGCTACGTCTTTGCCGCATAGATCTTTTCGGACGTGGTGGCCAGGCAAAATACGACTGGGATATCGAAACGCTCTTGACTGACACGGCACAGCGCCTTGGGGTACTTTCCGACAAGCCGGTTCCGATAATTCGAGGACGACACCTGGAGCAATTTGGATTATCGCCATCTGAAAAATTTTCGAAAGTACTTGGCATTTGTTTTTCCGCACAACTCGATCGCAAATTCACTGATTTTGAATCGGGAATGGCGTATTTGCAGCGAATATTGGAGAGCGAAAGTTTGTGATTCCCCCACATGAGAGGGGTGTTTTGCTCTTTTCGTAAAAAAGAAAGTTTTATAGCTGTCTTACTTGAGAGGGGCATTCTACCCAGCTATATATAGCCGTCACACTCGGCAAAGGCATCTTATTCAACGATACTTGGTGGGGAAGTTCTCCTTTTTATAAAGGAAAGCACGCCCTTCTCAGGAGAAATAGCTATAGTCATCTTCCCCGAAAAAAGCATTTTATCAAACGATATAATCATCTTTCTCGAGAAAAGCACACTCTCCGTTTCAAAAAACAGGAATTTTCCTGCTATAGCAATTCCCCTTGACGAGGGCGTTTAAAATATAGTAGGTAAGAGCGAGATGTACTATTCGAAGGATCTGAGGGAAAAGGTAGTAAAGTATTTCGAGGATCACAGAGCGAAGGAAACGAGCGAAGTGTTTGGCGTTGGAGTGAGG
>JAISXS010000071.1 GCA_031270385.1 Puniceicoccales bacterium
CCCTGGTTTGCTCTGGCGATAGCGACAATCGGTGGAGCATTGGCTGGGCTGACAACGGCGGTAATTCACATATTTTTCAAAATTTCCAGCATGCTATCCGGCATACTCAGCGCATTCATGCTGTACTCCATAAACCTGCGCGTAATGGGTGGGATTCCAAACATCGCACTGACAAACGCGAAAACCATATTCCCAGACACAAACCCAATGCCAATATTGCTGTCAATATGCTTGGCAGTGACAGCAATACTAATCTATTTATTCGCGACGGATTTCGGGCTCGGAATTAGGAGTGTTGGACAAAGTAAAACGGTTGCGGCGAACTACGGCGTAAACACGCAACTCGCGACAACTATCGTGTTAATGCTTAGCAATGCCCTCATCGGCCTGAGTGGTGCGATTTTCAACCAACAGCAATGTTTTGCCGATGTTTCACAGGGTACCGGCACACTGATAATCGGATTGGCGGCCGTCATGATTGGAGAAAAAATACTCCACTCTAGATCTTGTTTTGTCCTAATTCCAGCCTGCGTAGTTGGATCGATCGTTTACAGATTGTTTATCGGATTCGCCCTTCACAGTGAATTCTTTGGATTGGAAACACGGGATCTCAATTTACTGACTGGACTATTGATAGTAATCGCGATGGCGATGCCGAAGATTGGGAGGAGAGCATGTTGATTTTGAGGAATATCGGGGTGAAACTTAACCATGGAACGGCACTGGGCACGACAATTTTAAAAAACTTAACCTTGCACGTTAAGCCTGGGGAATTTGTTGTGATAATCGGAGGCAATGGAGCCGGAAAATCCACATTATTCAATGTTATTGCTGGATTGTTGCAGCCAACCAGCGGGAAAATTATCCTAGACGGAAAGGATGTCACGAAAATTTCCCAGCACAGACGGAGCCGTGACATTGCGAGGGTTGTGCAAAACACGGCGGCTGGAACGATGGCGAATTTAACAATTTTTGAAAATTTGGCACTGGCATTTTTGCGTGGAAAATGGCGAAAGTTACTTCCATACTCTACTACATCCAGAGCGAAATTTTTTTCCCAAAAGTTGGGAACACTTGGCATTGGACTGGAAAAAAGAATACATACGGTGGTGGCCAACCTTTCTGGTGGTCAGAGGCAAGCAATCAGCCTACTCATGTCCATACTGGCGCCATCGAAAATATTACTTCTAGACGAAATTACCGCTGCATTGGACCCACTCGTCTCAAATAATATCATGGCTCTTGCCGACGAAATAATAGGGACAGAGGGTAGGACAACGCTGATGATTACTCACAATATGGCACATGCCATAAAATATGGCGACAAAATGCTGTTACTCGCGAACCACACTTTCCTCAGAGAATTTTCCAGTGAAGAAAAAAAATCGCTGACACCATCTGGTTTGGCAGAAATATTCAGCGAAATATAGCAATCTTACCCAAGAAAAGCACACCCCCTATTTCAAAGAACGAAAATCTTTCCGCCAAATAGAATGCTTTTCTCAGGGAAGATAACTATATACATTTCCCAGGCCTTTCATAAGCTTCCCAGGCCGCTGGCTACTCGGTAATTTACCTCTATCCCTACTCTTTGACCTTAACATCGGGAAATTCCGGACTGACCTCAGACGGAAATTCTTCGATATCTTCTATCCCCACCTCTTCCCATCTATCGGTGCCCTTCAATATGCTTTTATCGACTGAAATGACTATAGATCTTTGAGGTAACGCCCACTGATGGGCTATTGGCGTGGTTCCGTTAAAAGCAACTGCACTCCCGTGCGGGAGCACCGCGACCATTGTCACTTCATTATCGATAATTTTGTCTTCTATGGTTACGAATTTAAATTCACTGCCGATCCTCTTGATCGCCAGCATTACGGCTCCACCGACACCTACCCGATTGAATATTCCAATGCCACAGATACCGCCGTCCTCGATACTCGCCTGATCAAAATTCAATATGTTACCGACGAATATGTTTACAGTCTCTGCAGTGCGTGCATTTCCTCCGCCGCTCGCACGGATTATGATGATCCGCATGTACGTTGCAAGCGAGTTACGACACAATTTTTCTGCAGACTCTTTTATGAAGCGTAGCGTGCTGCGGACACCATATGTAGCTGTGTCATGTGATTCTAAAAGTTCAAAAAAACATGGAATTCCGTTCGTGTAGAGTAAGCATCCATTGTCGAAGCCGATATTTTTTGCGGAATGTCCAAAGATAACCCAAAAAACGCCAGCAAAGAATATATCTCCCATATCGTAAACTCGAAAGCGTACTGTATAATCGCAACCATTGATGATTCCAGCGTCTTTCAGCCACTTTGCCCCTTGTTTATCTCCGAATATACAATTCCTATTTTTTCCGCAATTCTCCATATTGACAACAATTTCACCATCGCATACTTGCGGTTGAGGGCACGTATATCCACTTTGCAGACACAAATTCCCAGTAGTCAAAAGTGTTTTGAAAATTTTTACCAACTCGTACGGATTATTCATCTTCAGTTCAGATATGTACGCGTCTATTGCGGTCTGTATCCCTGGCGTTTGCACGTGCGGCGAGAACAACGCTATGAGGATCGCCTCCTGCTTCGTTAGCAACTTGCCACCAATCGAAATAGAAACAGCAGACAAAATTGTTTTTCCAATCTCGTTTTCAACCGAAACGCTTAACTCGTCTATTATAGCAATTCCCCTTGACGAGGGCGTTTAAAAATATAGTAGGTAAGAGCGAGATGTA
>JAISXS010000066.1 GCA_031270385.1 Puniceicoccales bacterium
GCACACGCTCCAAGTTCCCGGTCTCCCTCAACTTCTTCTTCCACTCGAATATGGCACGCACGCTCACTCCAGACGTCTCGCTCGCTTCCTTTACCGTATGCGTGCTTTCATATTTTAACACACTTTTTTTCAAATCCGTTGTATAGTGTGCCATCCACGTTCTATGTGCAAATTTAAATGCGCTTGTCAAGGAGTTTGACTATAATATAATTATATGCAGAAAAAATGCGGCGACACCCTGTGCCTATCTTCTATCGATGATAGACGGAACACACTGGATGTCGCCGATGTCAACGCGCTGCCGGCCAGTTAGGCTAACTCACCCAGAAATATGGGTACTGCGCAGTTGGTAAGAGCTTGGCTCTGCCGATATTTTTTTACCGCTCTTGCACCCAAACTCCGAGGTTGTCCGATATTGGCCTTGACGACTCAGTCACTGCTTCTCCGAGCCACTTACGGACATATTCGGACCTACGCTCAGAAAGTAGAGCGATTACTCTGATCAAATTACGGACAGTCGGTAACTCCATGGTGCCTTCGGGTGCGTCTTCTGAAGGCTTGTCAGTGCGGAATATTGTCCGAAACGACTCCAAAATAATATCGCCTTTTGAATTGGAAAAGACCGATATTTTCTTCGCAATAAAATTCCGCCGGACTGGATCGGTCACATTACCATATAGAACGGCATCGTCGATGCCTATTGTTGATACGTTTTGTAGTATTATTGTTGTATTGGGCTCCATAACGTTAATCTCCTCATTTGATAATAATCTTTGGATTTATTCAATTTGCAAAAATTATAACCAATAGTCAACACAAATCTTAAAAGATGTTTTTTATAAAAATGTTTGCAAAATTTTACCTATGCTTCGTCCGTTATTCACTATTGAAATTTCACATTTTTGGCCCAGTATTGCGGCTTCGGAAAATGCCATTGGAAAATTCTTTTCTTTAGCATTGACAACAATAGTTTTTTTTGAAAAGGTTTTAGGTGTAGAAAGAAGAGCAGTTGCTAATGTGCCCCTAACTGGGGAGCAACGATTGCATGGGATTCACAAATAAAAATGAGCGCATAGATAGCTCTACATCAAGCATACTAAGGGTTGTACTTCCACTCGTACTGTCGGCCTTTTCGGAAAATTTAATGTTTCTTATAGACCGCCTTTTCCTGGCGTATTACAGCGTCGATTCAATGAACGCGGCGATGCTGGGTGGCCATTTGGCCGGACTGTACACGTTCGCATTAATGTCGATAGCAGGAATGACAGAAGTGTTTGTCGGCCAATATAATGGCGAGAACAAATTCGACAAGATCGCATCTCCGGTGTGGCAGATGATTTACTTCGTGTTATTTTCTTTGATTTTAGTAATTCCTCTCGGATATTTTACGGAATATCTGCATTTGATTCCGGAATATTATGCCAGAGAGGGGATTCCCTATCAGAGGATACTAACATATTTTTGCTGGGTACCTGCGTTGACTGCGGCATTTACTGGATTTTTTGTCGGCCGTGGGGAAACGAAAATAATAACCATAACTGTTATAGTTGGAACCGTTGTTAACGTTGTCATGGATCGATTGTTCGTTTTCGGATACCGTGACATAATACCAGCCATGGGGTGCAATGGTGCTGCAATCGGCACAGTCATTTCGGAAATCGTGCAAATAATAATCCTAGCGATTCGATTTTTTTGGAAAAAAAATCGGATGGCGTATAACACAGTTAAAAACTGTAAATTCGACAAAGATTTATTCCTAAAATGTTTGCGAGTTGGGGGACCTATGTCGTTCGGACGATGTTTAGAAATGTTGGCGTGGTATTTAGTGAACGTCGTAATGAGCAAGGTGTCAAGCAATTTAGCCACGATGCAGGCAATCGCCGGGACTGTTTACGTTATGTTCACGTTTGTTTGTGATGGACTGACGAAAGGATCGGCTGCGTTGTCGTCAAACTTCATTGGCCAAAGAAATATCGCGGCTGTCAGGCAAACGTTCAGAAAGCTGACGATAATGACACTCGTTTTGTGTTTTGTGGTAATATTTCCGTTGCTTATGTTCCCGAATCCAATTTTTAGGCTTATGGACACATTGCATGAAGATATTTCCAATCTATACGGGCCAATGTCAATGGTTTTTAAAGTCATGTTCGTCGGAATAGTTGCAGACACACTCGGTGCGATTTCATGCGGAATTTTGATGTCCGGTGGAGACACGAAGTTTCCGATTATCGCCAGTTCATCATCAATCTGGCTGGTCCTAGTTGCCCCTGTTTTGATACTATTTTACATTGGCAAATTACAGTCCGCAGTTGTGGTCGAGTTATTTGCGACAATCGGACTCATCCTATACGCCATACTCGTATACCTAAGGTATAGAAAGCTGGGGTGGCTCAAGTCATTGACGAGCTAATCCACACAGCCGTACGAATTATATAGTTATCTTACCCGAGAAAAGCACACTCTCCATTCCAAAAAAACGGGAATTTTTCTGCTAAGCATCGTTAGATAGAATGCTTTTCTCAAGCAAGACGACTATATTTGACGGAAAGATTCATGTTTTTACGAAAAAAAATACGCTTTCTTCAGGTAAGATAACTATAGTCATCTTACCTGAAAAGAGCATATTGGTTTTTCCATACAAGCATAAGCTTTCTGTTGGTGCGTCGTTGCACTGGAATGCTTTTTTCAAGTGAGATAACTATACTTGGCGAGAAAATTTTCCTTTTTATAAAGAAAAGCACGCCCTTTCCGGGTGAAAGGGCTATAGATTAAAATGCCTTTTTCAAGTAAGACAACTATAAGTCGACAACACACGATGCTATTTTTTCAACGGGCCCATTCTGAATTATTGTTCCAGAGTCTGAAAATGCGAGATCTAGGGTCCCGCCTGCCATGTGCGCTTTTATTTCATCGGAACACAAGCCCAGCCGCCTGGAAACCGCAAATGCAGCACACGCTCCGGATCCACATGCCAATGTACGGCCCACTCCACGTTCCCAAATTTCAATGGCAATATTCTCACGGTCCATGATTTTTGCGAACTCCACGTTCGTATTCTCATGGAACATCTCATTGTGTTCCAAAATCTTTCCCGAAATTTCAACTTCGTCCAGCGACAACTCATCGACGAAAATTACACAATGCGGATTCCCAATTGACACCGGAAAACATTCGTATTCCTTCCTGCCAGCGGTCAGTACCGAGGAATTTCCCGGAAAATGCGGAATATTTTTGTCATTGAACGTCGGATGGCCCATGTCAACAGCTACTCTGTTCGCGCAAAAAACCGCACATTCTACGTTTTTTTTGGCGGTTTTTACGAAAAATTTTTCTCCAGCAGCAACAAGCCCCAAATCGAACATCGCGCGGGAAAATATTCTTACGCCATTCCCACTAATTTCAGCAATGCTGCCATCGGGATTGATTATCTGCACGAAAAAATCGCAGCCATCTGAAACCCCGCCATAGAGCACGCCATCCGACCCAATACCGAAATTTCTATGGCAGATTTTTCTTATCTGATCGGAGTCCGGCATTGGAAACTCGGACGCATCTAGGAAAAGATAATCATTACCAAGCGCCTGATATTTTATGAGCCGAATGGACTGAACCATTGCAAAAAGTCAATTTACCTGTCAAAACGCGCATGGAATTATCGCCATTTTCCCCACTCCCTATCTCCTTTTTCCTTCTTTTTATCTTTGTCGTCCACTTGCTCATCATCACCTTCGAATCCCTCTTCGCAGGCCTCATCCTCGTCTTCTTTTACATCATCTTTTGTTTCGGAACTTTTCTTTTCATCGCAAATATCGCCATCGACGACAGTCGAAGGTTTGTCTTCAAATGCTGGAACTGCTGCAACAATCGGCTTCAAACCAGCGTCTTGAGCTGCTTCCTTTTCCAAAGATTTTTCGTCGCATTTCTCATGGCATGGACAACAGCAACTTCCATCGTCGCGTGCAAATCCAACGACAACTACGTTTACCTTTTTGATGGCCGCCAGCTGCATGTCATTGACGAGAATACCATAGAGTTTGCTGCGCAGCAAGACTGGGACATTCGGTAAACTTTTCCATCCGCTGGCACGCATAACAACCTCGATGCATATTCCAGAACGGCAATGCTTGATATGTATGCAAACCTTTTTGGTAATACCAACTTCGGTCGTCACGGCCTCAATGATTTCCCTCAAAACATTCCGCGTCAAAAAGATCGATCCCTCTTCATTGTTCGACAGAAGAATCCATTTTTTTTTGAAAATGCTACCAATTAGGCAGCATAGCAGGATCACGCAGATTGCGTAGCACCCGAACATGAGATTTTTGACCGTTTCTTGGTCCAAGTTTTGAAAAAATTGCAAAAACTTTTCCATCGTTAGCACTCCATTTGTTCATCTTTTGCCGCTTCTTCCGGCGTTATTACTCCATCGATTACGACATTTACCTTGCTTACACCGGTATTTGTCATCTTCGTAATGTGTTCCGCTATATTATGTTGTATATTTGCTGCTACGTTCGCAAGCTCACATCCAAATTTTAGCGTCACGCAAATGTCTATCATGTAATTGCCGAATTCGTCTTCGGAAATGTTAACCCCGTTGCTTGTCGATTTTTTGTTGGAGAAAAACGACGCAATGCCGTTTGCGAATCCGCGTTTCCCAACTGCCATTACGCCGCTTGTCTGCATGGCACTGAGGGTTGCTATGTTCGCAATTACGGAATGATTTATTTTTATTTCTCCCATGTTGCATACGGAATCGTCTGAAACAACTGGTATGGAAAAGGAAATATCCTTTTTACTTTCGTTTTTTTCGTTGGTCATAGGTAATGGCTAGCAGTTCTTGAATTCTAACGTATCCAACGGTGTCCTTTCAAGAAAATCTTCAACAAATTTCGTGGTGTAGTTCCCTGCCACGTACCCTTTGTCCATCATCACGGCACGGGCGAATGGAATTGTAGTCTTTACGCCGCGGATAAGGTATTCGCTCAGTGCACGGTACATTGTTTTTATTGCCAATTCTCTGGTCTTTGCGGACGCTATCACTTTCGCAATCATGCTATCATAGTGCTGAGGAATTCTGTATCCAGCGTAAGCGTGGGAATCGACTCGTATGCCATAGCCACCGGGTGAATAGTAAAGCGATATATCGCCAGGGCATGGTGCGAAATTTCCAGCTGGATTCTCGGCATTGATTCGGCATTCGATGGCATGTTTGCATATTTTGACATTTTTTTGATCGATTGTCAACTTTTCGCCGGAAGCTATGAGAAGTTGCCATTTGACGATGTCGATATCCGCCATTTCTTCGGTCACACAGTGTTCAACCTGTATGCGTGCATTCATCTCTATGAAATAATAATTCCCATTCTTATCGACTAAAAATTCCACTGTCCCTGCATTCTGGTAGCCACACTTTTCCGCGATCTTGATAGCCGCCTTTCCAATTTCGTTGCGCAATTTTTCCGATAAAAATGGCGATGGTGCCTCTTCGATCAACTTTTGGTAGCGTCTTTGGATCGAACAATCTCTGTCAAATATGTGTATTATTTTTCCGTGTTTGTCCGCGAGAATCTGAAATTCTACGTGGTGCGGGTCCTCGACGTACTTTTCTACGTA
Organism: Puniceicoccales bacterium; assembly: GCA_031270385.1. GTDB lineage: Bacteria > Verrucomicrobiota > Verrucomicrobiia > Opitutales > JAIRKQ01 > JAIRKQ01. The sequence continues at coordinate 5,617 of JAISXS010000066.1, forward strand.
CACGGCGTC
>JAISXS010000056.1 GCA_031270385.1 Puniceicoccales bacterium
GTTCCCGCGAACGATTCTTATAATTGTGATGACTGAAAATGGAGAGTCTTCTACACGCCGGTCTATGTGTAGCTATTTCGCCCGAAAAGGGCGTGTTTTTTTATAAAAAGAAAAATTCCCCTGCCAAGTATTTCCAGATTGGAATGCCCTTGTCGAGTGTGATTGCTATAACGATGTTTAGCGGAAGAATTCCCGTTTTTTGGAATGTAGGGTGTGCTTTTCTCGGGGGGGATGACTATAATGCGCAGCTGCGTGGTGTTTTTAATGAAGGAGCAGTGCCGCGATTTTCGGTATCGTACCGAATTTTGTTGCAAAGTGGGGCGAAATTACAAGTCTCCTCGCCTAGCAAACAGATGAATGAGGAAAGGTATTTTTCTCCCGACGACGGTGATGATGGCTTTTCTTCACCGTTGAACGAGGCGGATTGGGGGTCATATCTGGCCGCAATCGATGCGGAGGTTGGTAGATTTCTCAAACTTTTCATTGAAAGTAGGCACGTGTCTAACCATATGGACATGATTTTTGCCGCCATGAAGTGGGAGAAAATTGTTTTCACGTGCGACGACAGTCCCGACGACGATATTGAGGTGATGACTTTTCACAAAAATCCAGCTAATATCGCGGCAAGAGCGATCTTTTTTTTCCTCGAGAAGATTCTCGACATTTTTATGTCCGATGGCCGGGAGTCTATGTCGACCGTTTGTTGGCAACTTTCGAAGTTTGTTGGTACAATGCGCGACGAGATGTTGAACGGGATCGCCAGTGTCGATTCCTGCGAGTATGTTCTTGGAATTTGCCACTTCAAGCGTGTTATCGCAGCAGTCAACGGTGCAATACACGCGATTGGCAAAATACAGCGATCCGATGAAAGGGCTGCGCAGTTTGTCAATGATTTCGCGGTTGCCGTGTTCGATATTCGTGAGCTTGCCTGGCAAAGTATAGTGTTATGCAATGCCGCCGAGCAGAGATACGACGATGGGCCCAATTTTAGTTGACATCACTGCCTAGTTGGGCATTCAAACTTGGGATGCTTCGTGCTGGTATAGTCGGTCTTCCCAATGTCGGGAAGAGCACGTTGTTCAATGCTCTGACGCGATCCAGGAAAGCTGATGCACAAAATTATCCGTTCTGCACGATTGAGCCGAATATTGGTGCAGTCGAGGTCCCGGATCCACGCCTTGATTTTTTAGCAAAATTGTCAAAAAGCAAAAAAGTCGTGCCCGCTGCCGTTGAAATCGTCGACATAGCAGGGTTAGTTGCTGGAGCGAGCCGCGGGGAGGGACTCGGAAACAAATTTCTGGCAAATATTCGAGAAGTCGACGCGATAATTCACGTCGTTCGTTGTTTTGAAAACTCCGACATCGTGCACGGCGAAGGTGATATTGACCCGGTACGCGACATAAGGATAATTAACACTGAACTTTTGTTGGCAGATTTGCAATCGATTGAAGGACAAATTGATAGAAATTTAAAAAAAGCTAAGGGAAACGACAAGAGTGCCGTGGCAAATGTCGAATTACTTCGCCTACTATCCGACCATCTCAACGCTGGCAACCCGGCGGCATCGTTGTCGATATCAGATAGTGATGTGCAACGTGTAAAATCGTTCAATTTGCTGACATCGAAGCCGGTAATTTTTGCGTGCAACGTGGATGAAAATGGTATCAGTCCAAAAGCCGGGGAAAACAGGTTCGTTGCTGCGGTAAAATCCCATGGCGAGGGATATGGCAATGCGTCTGTTTGTACGATTTGCGCACAGATAGAATCTGATATTTGCGATTTTTCTACCGAAGAGGCAAGGTCATTTTTGGAGGAGATCGGTGTACACGACAGTGGGGTTTCCCAGCTAATTCGCATGGTTTATTCGCTGCTTGGACTGGCTTCGTTTTTCACAACTGGGGAAGATGAGACTCGTGCATGGACATTCCGCAGTGGGATGAAGGCGCCGCAATGTGCTGGTATCATACACGGCGACTTCGAAGCTGGATTTGTAAAAGCTGAAGTCGTCGACTACGACGAATTGATGGCACATCGTAGCTGGAGTAGTGCTCGCGATGCCGGGAAAATCAGGCTCGAAGGACGTGATTACCAGTTCAAAGACGGAGATGTCACCATTTTTCGATTTGCATGAAACGCACCCAACATGGACATTTTACTCAATCATGCTTGACAGCATAATCATCTTACTTGAAAAAACATATTTTTTTACAAAAATTGGAATTTTCCGGCCAAACACCGTTTATAGTTGTCTTACTTGAAAAAAGCATTCTATATAATGATGTTTTGCGGAAAAATTCCTGTTTTTTGGAATAGGGAGTGTGCTTTTTTCGGGTAAGATGACTATACTTAGCGGGAGATTTTTCCCTTTCATAAAGGAAAGTGCGCCCCTCTCAAATGAAACAGCTATAATCGTTGTAGCTATCCGGTAATGTTTTGCGAAAAAATTTCCATTTTTTTGTAAAAGAAATATGCTTCTTTCAAATAAAATAATTGTACGCTCTATAAAGGCATTCCATCTAACGGTTCCAGAGACGAAAATTCTCTCTTTGTGAAAAAATAAAAAGTACACGATCTGCGGCGACGTTGATTTTGAGAATGTCAAGGACATTTGCCATGCCATAACCACGGTCCCTAGCGGGGTCGTGCCAATGACCGTCGCCATGCTGATGCGCAACACCCTCCTGGCGGCGATGGCACAAAGTCACGTGAAAAATTGGAGGCGCGAATCGGAATCGAACCGATGAATAGAGGTTTTGCAGACCTCGGCCTTACCACTTGGCTATCGCGCCGCCATCT
>JAISXS010000017.1 GCA_031270385.1 Puniceicoccales bacterium
GGCATTTGCATAGGCGAAATGCCAGGTCAGTAAAGGGGAAGAAGGTGTTTGGCTTCGTGGCTGGGAAGAAATTTCAGCGGACGAACATCGTAGCTGGGTACGTCAATGGCAAGACCATTAGCGAGTGCGTCTATGATTGTACAACCGATGGCGAGGTCTTTAACGCCTGGGTGGAACAATCCCTCGTTGCATCATTGAAACCTGGGCAAGTGGTCGTTATGGATAACGCTGCCTTTCATAAGTATCCCAGGACGCGGAATGCCATCGAGGCCGCTGGATGCTCGCTAATTTACCTCCCTCCCTATTCTCCAGATTCCAATCCCGTCGAAAAATTTTGGGCTAAACTCAAACGAAAACTCAGGGATATCTTGCCTCTTTTCTCTTCCCTTGGCGATGCACTTTACCATGCTTTTTTGTGCCTTTCTTAACCGGAGCTGCTATAATTATTTTACTTGAGAAAAGTATTTTATCTGACGATGTTTATCGGCAAGGTTCCAGTTTTTTGGAAAATGGGGTATGCTTTTTTCTGGGAAGGTGACTATACTGGAATATTTTGCGCGAAAATGAACCTATCCTTCTTACACATGTCTTTGACAGACTCGCAGGTATCAAAATATTTTTTGGAAAATTTTAAAATTTTTTCATGTTGCTCACTTCCAGTTTCGATAGCCAAAATACCATCCCTTGCCAAAAATTTTCCCGCATTTTCCATTATTTTAAAAATATCGTTCAGTCCACCATTGTCCGCAACGAGGGCCAGTTTTGGTTCAAAAAATTTTATTTCATCCTGGGTCGCATCCCATTCTTCGAACGACAAGTATGGGGGGTTGGCAACAATCACGTCGAACGTCCCAACGACCTGCTCAAACCAGTTGCTTCGCACGAAGGTTACGTTTCCAACTCCGTTTTTCGCGACATTTTTCCTGGCGACAGCCAGTACTTTTGGGCATAAATCGATTGCTAGAACATCAGCAGTCGGAAAATTTTTCGCCAACGCAATTGCGATCGCACCGCTACCAGTCCCAAGATCTAAAATCGAATTTATTTTCCTGCTTTTTAGCCTTTGAACGAGTAAATCTACCAATTCCTCCGTTTCATGTCTCGGGATCAGGACATTTTTATCGATATCTAACCGTACTCCGTAAAATTCAGTGGCGCCAATTACGTATTGCAGCGGAACTCGGCGGCGACGCATGTGCACGGCATCGAAAAATTTCAACAGCTGCCGGGGAAGGACTTCGTCGCTAGCACGCAGGTAAAGTGCTGACCTGTTGCAGCCGAGAACGTGGGACAGCAACAATTGGGCATCGATTTTCGCACAATCGACGCCACCGTCTTTCAAAAGTTGCTCTCCGGCCCGCAACAATTCCTTCAACGTTGGCATTTTTCACCGGTTGTCGTTCTTTTTTCAATGAAATGCCTGAACATTCCGAAAAATACATAGCCCAAAAATATTACTGCGAGGGAGATTTCGTGGAGTAAAGCGATCAGCGCTAGTCCACTCGCTATTGCAAGGAAAGTCTTCCACCTAGTTTCCGTGTCCCAATCGATTTTTTTGAAACTTGGATAGCAAATGTTACTCACCATCAGCCACGCTATCAGCGCCATAAGCGGCGGAAAAAGTAGAGCCCATTTCTTCAGATCGTATTCATTCACTACCAAAACAAGGGAAATTATCACCCCGGCCGCCGCCGGTACTGGAAGGCCAAGGAAATCATGGCTATTTTTTTCTTGCCTAGCCTTTGGAAGAAGTGGATGGGTTATCACGTTGAATCGTGCCAATCGCACAGCGGCGCACAGTAGGTACAAGAATCCAAAAATCCAACCAACCTGCCTGAAAAATGGTAATTGCTCCGTCGGCGACAGTATCATTAGGAACACCATCAGTGCAGGTGCCACACCGAATGATACCGCATCCGCTATGGAATCGAATTCCTTGCCAAACAAAGATTCTTTGCCGCCCATTCTGGCAACCCTTCCGTCCAGCGTATCGCATATGCCGGAAAGGAATATGAACCACACCGCCTGGGTGTAACGTGCGGTCGACACAGCCTCTGAAGCTGAACAATATCTCGCCTGCATGCATCGGATGATCGCCAAAAATCCAAAAAATAGATTCGATGCGGTGAACAGAGACGGAAGCAAGTAAATTTTTACAGCCGTTGATAAATCGAGATTTTCACTTTTCATCGGAATCGCCTAGCATTATGATAAAAATTAAATAGAACGCAAGCTAAACCTTGCCTTATGATGCCACGACTGGACGTCATTTTCCCTTTTCCAGGCTGGATACTCTCGCAAACAGCTCCGGGAGCTGGCGCATAAGGACGTAAATGCGGTTCATTTCATTAATTGGCATTGATGGATTTCCCCGCAGCACTCTCCCGGATTTGTAACTCGCAACCGAGCTTTTGCCGGCGATCATAACACCATCGGGAATGTGTAAATGTCCGGCGATGCCGACTTGGCCGCCAATTACCACGTGATTGCCGATTGTAGTACTTCCAGATATCCCTGTCTGCGCAATGATAATGCAGCCATCTCCGATTGTTACATTATGGCCGATTTGCACCAAATTATCGATTTTTGTTCCCCTGCCTATCTTTGTGCAGCTGAATCTCGCCCTATCAACGGTGGCGTTTGCCCCGATCTCCACGTCATCTCCGATTATCACATTCCCGAGTTGTGGGATTTTTTCGTGGACACCATCGACTGTTTCGTAGCCAAATCCATCGGCCCCTATTACTACGCCAGGTGACAATGTTACTCTCTTTCCGATTTCGCAAAAATCCATAACGACTACCGATGGGCGCAGAATACTTCCCTCTCCTATTTTTGCATCCTTGCCAATATAGCACCCAGCCATGATGACCACACCGTCACTGATTGTTGCGCCCGGACAGATGACAACATTGGGCCCCACACTCACACCACTGCCAATGGAGGCAGTGTCGTCAACTACGGCAGTTCCGTGAATTCCAAGCGCCGGTCGCAACGCACATTTTCTTTCGATATCCCTGCACAACAAACCAATCGCAAGCGATGGATTATCAAAAAATAGAAAGCATTGGCCATCCTTTGGTTCGTTTTCATACGACGGCGGCAACAAAACAACGGAGGCATTCGTCGTTTGCACTTCGTTCCTATACTTCATATTTCCCAGGAACGACACACAGCCACTCCTCGCATCGGCCAGGGATCCCACCTCGGTGATTTCCACTTCAGTGTTACCAACAACTCTCTTCGGCCGCAAGAGCTCAACCAACTTCACAAGTGTGTACGAAAACCTCATTGCACCACCCGAAACCCCCATACGACCTTTTCCAAAAAAACGGCGTCCGCCTCCGGGTATCATAGAATATAAACGAAAACTACCTCTGCCTCTCGTTCAACTTATCGATTACTGATTGCGTGATATCCAGCGAATCATCGACGTACAGGGTTGACGGTATCCGAGTCAAAACTATGTCAGCCTTCTTTGACTTCGCTATGGTAGCAGCGGCGTCCTCAATTTCTTTCGACTGCTTTGCAATGTCCTTGTTTCGCCGCTCCGAGAGTTTCCTGTTGGCCTCATTCCTGAATTGGATTAACTCCTCTTCCTTCATGCGCAAAACTTCCATTTTTTCTGCGACTTCATTCCTAAATTTTTCCCGCACGGAATCCAACAACGCCTGGTTTTCAGACTTTTCATTAAGGGAACCTATCTCCTCCTGCAACTTTATCACAGCGTCGTACATCTCCCTGAACTCTTTATTGGCGGCGGCGACTTCCTCAGAGTACGATATCCTGGACTTCTTTGCGTCCTCGTATTCCTCGAAAACCCTACTTACATCGACGGATAATATCTTCAGCGCCGCGGCAGATGCGGATGTGGTGGTAAAAACCAGCGAACACACAACCGCAACCATGACGAATACTTTGCGAAATCCATTCATAAGATGCGTGCATCGTCCAAAAATTTTTTCAAAAATCAATACCAAATCTCTAGAAAATTTTTATACGCGGCTTCATTTTGCGTCCTGGCCGGTGGTGGCAAGTTCGTATTGGGAGGAAACTTTTTAGCGGGGTTCCGTTTCATCTGTATTCGACGACAACGTCATTTATGAGGGAGAGGTTTATTTTTTTTATTTTTGGCAGTAAATCGGCACATTTTTTGTTTAGTACATAATCTAATCGAAAAAGTTGCAATTCGAAATTTTGCGGACAAAAAACAACGACTATGCCATTTTTCAGGTGAAGCTCGATTGTCGACCAAATTGCCCCCGGTCGGCTATCATAATTTCGCAGATCGATGAATTTCACCATTCGGAAAATGTCGACAAAATCACTCTTCATCGTATCAATGAGTTCCACGATAGCAGGGGTGCCCCTTAGGGGGAAATATTTGAATTTTTCTGTGCCGCTTGCCTTTACTTCGAAAATTGCCGGTAAGATGTCAGCGAGATCGTTGGCCCCGTAACAGATTGGCGAAAATATTGTTCCATCGCTAGAGTCGACTAGGAATAGCCGTCTTTCACCGCCATCGCTTAGCATTATTTTAACGACAGCTGTTCGCTCCTCTATCCCTATTATCAGGGAGTTCGGATAGCGCTTTTCGGTAAAAACTTTTTTTATTTGCGGAAGTTTTTCCAGTTTTTTGACTATGTTTTCGATATCAATGGAAAATAAATCGGCCCCCATTTCTATGGCTAATGTTTCCTCCAGCCACTTAGATGTGATTTTTCCGTCTGTCAAAAGTGTGATTTTTTTGAGTACATTCCTCGGCTCGATTTGTACTCCATTTTTCCAGGAAATAAAAATTCCAACTCCAGTTAGGACTGTGGCAACGGCGGCGAATAACAGCGAAATCGTCCTGGATATTCCCTTGAAGCTCATTGCGGACACTCAACTACGCACGAAGCGGGTTATGAAAATCTATTCTTTCGTGGCAACAAAATTCACCGGTTAAAAGTTTTTTCCGAAGATTTCGTTGACTAATAGAAGTAGCATGGCATTCACATGTGGACATGTCCGAGGACCTATCAGGAAAAGTTTGTGTAGTAACTGGCGCCGGCAGGGGAATCGGCAAAGCCATAGCCGTCGTACTTGCCCAATGCGGTGGACACGTGATTTGCGTGAGCAAGTCAGAGGAAAGTTGCGGTAAATTGTCCGAAGAATTGCGCGGCGACGGATTTTCGGCGGACCACATCGCGGTCGATGTTTCTTCTCCGGAAAATGTTTCCGATGCCTGCGGAGTTATCCTGAAGAAACATGGTGTCGTTGATATTTTGGTGAATAACGCTGGAATTACCCGCGATAGTCTGGTATTGCGGATGTCAGACAAAGACTGGCAGGACGTTGTGGCAACGAACCTGAACAGTTGCTTCCATTGGACGCGCCACTTGCTTCATGCGATGATAAAGAAAAGGTGGGGAAGAATAGTTAACGTATCATCCGTTGTTGGGATAGTTGGAAATTTCGGTCAGGCGAATTACGCAGCGGCGAAGGCTGGAATAATTGGATTTACAAAGTCGGTTGCCAGAGAGGTGGTTTCCAGAGGAATAACTGTAAATGCCGTTGCTCCGGGGTTTATACAAACGGATATGACGAAAAATCTTAGCGAAACCGTTGTGTCTGAAATTTTGAAAAATATACCAATGAAAGAATTTGGAACACCAATGGATGTGGCCGGCGTCGTAAGATTTTTGTGTTTCCCGGAAACCAGGTACATAACGGGCCAGGTTATCAATGTTGATGGCGGAATGGTGATGTAGAAAAAACTTGCACGGCACATCTCCATTGTTTTGATGCGTTTTCAATTAGAGGTCTTTGTTTATGGCAAGCAACAACATAGAAGCAAGAGTTAAGAAGATAATAATCGACCAATTGGATGTTAACGAACAACAGGTAACCCTGGAGGCGTCATTTCTGGATGATCTTGGGGCTGATTCCCTCGATATCGTCGAATTAGTAATGGCATTTGAAGAGGAATTTAAGGACGAAATCAAGGGCGAAATTCCTGAGGCAGAGTCTGAAAAGATGCGTACCGTAAAGGATGTCATTGACTACATCAACAAAAAGTTGGAAGGTGAGTAGGAATTTTGTTGCGGTGCATCGATGGCGACGATACGCGAAATTAATGAGTTCGGAAAGCGCGTTGTTATTTCTGGGATCGGGCTTGTTACGCCCGTCGGGATAGGAATAGGTGAATTTTGGAAAAATATCGTTGCCGGGAAGAGTGGGATTTCGGTGGTTTCGTCTTTTGATGCAACGAATTACCCGTGTCGCGTGGCTGGAGAGATAAAGGATTTCGATGCATCAGACTTTGTAGATGCCAAAACAATCAAGCGCAATGACTATTACGCAATTTATGCCATGGCGGCGGCAAAATTGTCCGTCAGCGACAGTGAAATCGATTTGGCTGCGACCAACAGATCCCGCATCGGTGCGATAATAGGGTCTGGAATAGGTGGCATGGAAACGATAGCCGACCAGTCAAGGACATTTTTTACAAAGGGAAATCGCTGCGTTTCCCCGTTCATGATACCAGCGCTGATAGCGAATATTGCCTCCGGCATGGTCGCAATCGAATTGGGGATAAAGGGCCCGAGCTTCGGTGTTTCGAGTGCCTGCGCAACTGGGACGCATGCCATTGGCGAGGCGTTTAATTTGTTGAAACTGGGCAAGGCGGATGCTGTCTTCGCCGGTGGAAGTGAGGCTGCCGTTACCCCGCTCAGTTTTGCTGGATTTTGTTCCATGCGCGCGATGTCGACGACGCACAACGATGTCCCCGAGACCGCAAGCCGGCCGTTTGACGCCACGAGAGATGGCTTTGTAATGGGCGACGGAGCAGGTGTACTTTTGTTGGAAACTTTGGAGCATGCTAGAGCTCGCGGGGCTAGGATTTACTGCGAAATTATCGGATATTCCGCCACCTGCGACGCATACCACGTCACTGCCCCGGAGCCATCGGGGGATGGTCTGGTATGCTGCTACGGAGAATTATTCGCTGAAACTGGGGCTGCGATTTCTGATATCCAATACATCAACGCCCATGGGACATCGACGCCGTACAACGATAAATGCGAGACCGCAGCCATAAAAAATTTCTTCGGCGAACATTCTAAAAAGCTGTTAATTAGTTCGATAAAGGGTGCGACCGGTCATTTACTTGGTGCTACTGGGGCGGTGGAAGCGGCCGTCTGCGCGAAAACGATCGAAACTGGCGTCGTTGCTCCAACGATAAACTATGCGACGCCTGATCCCGAGTGTGACTTAAATTACGTTCCAAATAAGTCGGTAACAGCGTCGGTAAGGTACGCAATAAGCGAAAATATGGGATTTGGAGGACAAAATGCGGCCCTCATGTTCAAAAAATTTCACGACTAAGAATGATTGTGCAGCTCAAAAAGGGCACGTTGAGTAGCGAGAAAGGTAGTATAGCTGTTTCACCCGAGAAGGGCGTACTTTCCTTTGCAAAAAGAAAAATTTTCCCGCCAAGTATCGTCGGATAAGATGCCCCTGTCGGGCGTGACAGCCATAGCGGCAAGATTCCCGTTTTTTGGAAAAGAAAATATGTTTTTCTCGGATAAGATGACTATAGCAATTCCCCTTGACGAGGGCGTTTAAAAATATAGTAGGTAAGAGCGAGATGTACTATTCGAAAGATCTGAGGGAAAAGGTAGTAAAGTATTTCGAGAATCACAGAG
>JAISXS010000022.1 GCA_031270385.1 Puniceicoccales bacterium
GTACGCAAAAGGGCCCCATGGTTTGCATTCCAAGCAATCAGAAGAATCAAAAAAAACATTGACAGACGATTTTTTCCGTGCTATACGGGCCTTTCTTTTGCCTCGCTAAGGTGAGTGCAAGTGGGTGTCAAACTGAAACTAGGAGAGTATTTTTATGAAAAGGGTATCAATCGTCGCAGTGTCGGCGTTTTGCTTTGGTGTGCTGTGTACCGTTGAGGCGTCTGGTCCGAGCGTCTGCTCCAGCGTGCAGTATGAGACCGAGCACTTCAACCGTGGTCGCCCGGAAATGAAAAAGACCGTTAGTAGCTGTTCAGAGATTAAATTCGGCGTCACAGATGAATGCGACGTCTATGTCGGGGTTGACGTGGCGCTGCCGGTTGATGCAGATAAAAACGTTGACGCTAGAAGTGATGTTGCTCCGCATGTCGGATGTTCATACACGATTGCAGAGGATATTACGATAGATGCTGGATATATTCATCATTTTTATGTCGGTGAAAAACATCCTGGCTCCGATGGAACGACGGATACGACGGGGCCAATTGCCATTTGTCCGTATTATGCGGCGACGCAGTTCGATAAAAAAAAGGATTCCGGTGAGGTTTATGCCGGTGTGTTCACGGATTTCGTCCTTTCTCCGTCATTGTACTGCTTCTATGACTTCGGCAAAGAAGAGATCGCCATCGAGGGAAAGGTTTCCCATGTTTTTGACCTATCTGAGAGCGTTTTGAATGGTCTATCGGTGAGGCTTGGCGGTAAAATTGGGTACGATAAGGCGAAGAAGCCGTATGGTTTGAAAGTGCCGGTGAGTTTGTTTATCCATGAAGACGACGGGATGGACGTCAAAGCCGAGGGATATGTCTATTATAGTATTGGGGCTGACATGGTTTTATCCATAGCGGAACATATAAAGATTAGTGCCGGAGTTTCCTATGAGGGAAATACCGCCTCCAAAAGGGATATGTGCAACGCGTACACGAAAAATAATAGGAGGGACGCGGTTGTTTTCCGCGCTGGCGTCGCTTGCACGTTTTAGGCGGTGGGTTGGTCTTTTGTCGCCCGTGGCTGTCTTTGCAGCCGCGGTTTTTTTGCGTGTTAATTTTCGCTAGGCCGTCCGGTTTGTCTTGTTGGGGAGTCTCGAATTCATACAGTTCTCCCTTTTCGAATTGGGAAGTATGGATGTACGAGGTAGCATAGGGGTCGGAATTGATTGCGAGAATATTTCGCCTAGTGGAGTGGAGATTGACAGGATAAAATTGCAGCTCATGTTGCTTGGTCATCGCGTTGGAGACCTCAGTGGCTACGTTTCGGAGGTCGTCGCGCCGGTTGTTGCGCAGGTAAAATTCGGTGGGATATGCAAAGAAGGGCGATGCAAAGCCGATGCCAGGATTGAAAATTTTTGCAAAAATTATCTTGGTGACGTTGGAGAGTGTTTTTTGCCGGAAAATGATTTCATTTGCAACGAGTACGGTGTAGCCAGGGTGTTGTCGTTGCCGGAAAAATCCGATGAATTTCACTCCGAGTATGTAGATTCATATCGGACATACAATGGGGTTTTACATAACCCATCGACTGATAAAAGAACCACAAAGGACGTTTTTCATATAGTTGAAGGGGGGCTTCCGGTGCCGTCCGACAAAAAAGAAGTCCCAAAAATTGCCTTCGCAAGGATGCTATGGTTGGCCTTTCATCCAAATGGAGAGATACTCACATTGCCGTTTACTTCTGAACAAAGTGAGCCGGTAAAAACATTCGTATCTAATTATATAAAACCGGTGATTTGTCCGAAGATGGAAGGCATTCAACCGGAAAAGAGAATGGAAATTAGATTTTTTGTACCGGGAAGTTTGGTCAGTATCCTGGACTGCGTGGAGAGCATTTTTGGGAATGCCGGATCGCCAACGTTACCGGAAAACGATGCTGCTTTGGACCCGATGACATGGTCCGGCCACACGGGATGCATTGTATTCGCGCCGCAGCTCAGAAAATGTACGAAAAAATTCCTCGGATTACCACATGTCAGCGTCGCGACGGATCGGCAGAAACGCGATGGGATGTGTTGGGAAAGCGAGGATGAACTATACCACGGAGGAAAACTGTTTAAAATAATGGCTCGTGACGGCGGGGGTGTGGTAATTTCAATCGTTGCTGACAGTTATAACGGCTACGGGAAAAAGGAAATAAAAACGCAAATGTCCTATGCCGCAAATATGCTCGGCATGTGCGAAGAGGAACATTCCGGCGGAACATTTGTGTTCCCGCGCTATGACCTCGGCGATGAATTCAACCATTCTAAAAAGTTTGCAGATTTGCACACATTCGAAAACATTGAGAGATGTTGTCAAATATCACTGGATGCCGGAGGGGATTTTGTAACCGATAAAGTTTTTCCAAACATTATCTATGTTCCGGAGTATGCAAATTTTTGCCTACCGAGGTTGACAATTTCGTGGGAGAGAAATGGCGATGTAATAGAATTGCCGTTTGAGCTTGGAAAAGTCTACATTTTGCCATCAGGCTATCGAATTAATCTGGAAAAGCCGGATAGCAAGGAGGGCCGATGGAAAATGATAGGCACAGTCCCGAACGGCGTATTCTGCTATAAGCCAGCGACTGTATCCGGTGGCGGAAAATCGGAAATAGCCAAGCCTATAGACGAATTTATTTCATCGGGACCGACAATAGTTCACAACTATGCCGATGATTGCCGCTTGGCGGAGGAAATACTTCGCAAGGATTTTTCCAAGAGGTTTAGTGACGTCACCGCCGTGGATGACAGGAAATTATTGGATAGCGCAAGGAGCCTCGGCAGTGTAATAAAGTTGCTCACGCCAAGCGATGACTACAATGATGGATACAATGGTTGGTTGCGGACTATTCCGCAGCACGTCCTTGAATTAATCTTTGCAATAAAGAGATTTAGCAAGGATTTTGCCGATGGCGAATGGCAGAAATTTTTTACCGTTGATAAAATAAATGGTCATTATGGCAATGAATTGAGATACAACGGCGACAAGATGTTCGAGTACTATCTCCGCATTGGATTTGGGCGCGAAAAGCATAGGCGCCTATTCTCCCTGCGCGACGATTTCATTCCATCCATAAAGTTGCAACTGGCGGATGACATCACAGCGGCGGCTGTCGTGCCGTCAAAAAACATACAATATTTGTCCGATGACTGTGAAAATATGTCGGTAAAAATTATACACAATTGCGAATACAGGTTATATCAGCGCCCGGATGAAGCCATTGTGCCTGGCTACGATCCTGGAAGCGAACGAGACATGACTTTAAAAAATGTATTTACGTGTAATTTCAAAGCACTCACCAGGGATGATGTCAAAAAAATGATGCGAAATCGCATGGTGTTTGAGATGTATTCGTCGCATATGAAAAAGATGTTGGAGGCGTTCGTCGGTGACGAAGGAGCTCCGAAATACATCGTTTGTCCATCGGAGTTGCGGACCATGCCGGACGGCAGTATCAGTAAAAATCAGCGATATCTTCAAAACAGGGGTGATATCTGCGATGAATTCAATACTTATTTAGCAAATATATCATGCAAGCTTTGGAGGAAATTTGGTGGAGATTTCGATGCGACGAGTGTGCCGGTGCAAGCAATTCTTTCGGGGAGAAGAAACAATCCGCCGACAGACGGAATACGTCCGCTTTGTGTTTACGGACCATTGCATTACATGGATATTCCGGAATTGTTTTTGGAGTTTATATCGAGCATGACTGGGAAATCGCCGTCAACAACGGGTGCTGGCCTGGAAGGGGCCATGACAAAGGGACCATTTAGTTGTGTTAGTAGCGTGTATGATCTGAACAGTGCACTTTTGAGTTTTATTTTGACTGACTATGCTGGATTTCTCTCGGCAGCGGGGTATGTTGGCCCACATTTCCGGGTCGACCACGATATCACATATTTGCTTCCAGAGATCTGGAGCAGAATGACAACAACGGAAAGGAAGCCGGAATTTTTGATAAGCCACGGCTATCTGGAGCGCTGCGAAAATTTCCAATATCGCGGCGAAATAGTACATGCAGAACGATTAGGATATAGGATCACGAAAAAATTTGTAAGAGAATTTTCTGGCCGTGTATTTTCGTCGCCAAATGACGTATTTTCGGAGGAGATGCTGCGTCCAGAAACTCAGGATATGGAAATTTTTGTCGACAGCATGGACACAATAGTTGACGCACACCGGCGAGCGGCCGCTTTAATAGTCGATAGTGCCGAAATCGAAGAAGCGATCCCTCCACTTCGAGCGCTTCTAAACATCGCAGTGAACGGCGAGTACAACGGCATGACACTGCGGGATGAGGCATTCAGGTCAATGTTTACACGGGAATGCGTGATCAAAAGTGATTGGTACATTGCCCGCCTAAGAAAATTCCAGAAGTCGCAAATTGAATACCTTGCCAATGGCATAGCATACGTCGCCGATGCGAAAAATTTTTACGGAAAAGATTGTTCAATCGACTTCGATAGCAGGGAAACCGCCACTAAAGTGAAATTGGAATTCGTAAAAACTGACGTCTACATCGATAGTCTGATCGGTACACTTGGTAAATAGATTTTTGGCTGGTATGTATAGTTGTCTTACTTGAGAAAAGCATTCTATCCAACGATATCTAGGGCGTGTTAACGCTATCTAAGGAATTCTAGAACGAGGGCAAGAGAAACGAAACCGAGGAAGATGACATCGAGTTTATCGAAGCGGGAAAATATGCGTCTGTAGGCCTTGATGCGA
>JAISXS010000059.1 GCA_031270385.1 Puniceicoccales bacterium
CACCAATCGCGACGTCTCCTTCCTCTTTTAGTGCCTCGATTGCCCCGAGTGTCCTGAGAAGAGCAACACTGCCTCCGGCGGAAATTCCTTCTTCGACGGCAGCGCGAGTAGCGTGGAGACTAGGATTTTAGCGAGCAGCCGGCGGCCTAGATTGCCTTCCACGTCCTGGGACGATTACGAAAGGCGGCGTTGTCCATAACGACTATAGTAATCTTACCTGAGAAGAGCATATTGTTTTTCCATACAAGCATGAACTTTCCGTTGGTGCGTCGTTGCACTGGAATGCTTTTGTCAAGTAGGACAATTATAATCATTATCAATTTTTGCCATTGTTGCTAATTTTTTGTCGAAGAACTTCATACATTACCACGACAGCTGCATCGTTGACATTTAGCGAATCGCAGGTTCCCATTTGAGGCAATGAAATTTTCACAATGTCATCATTTCCGAGCCAAAAGTTCGACAATCCGCTACGTTCCGATCCGACGGCAATGGCAATTTTTCCCGTGAAATTTTCGTTGAAATAAGTATCTTCCGTCGACGGCGTTGTTGCAAAGATTTTGACAGAATTTTCTTTCAAGAATGATAGTGTTTCTCTATTTCCCGTAACAGCGATGGGTAGGCTGAAAACTGCTCCCTGGGATGTGCGGACGACATTCGGGTTGAAAATATCGGTAATCGGATCGCATAAGACCAGTGCGCGTGCTCCCGCTGACTCGGCAGCCCGCATGAGGGCACCAAGGTTACCTGCCTTTTCTATTCCTTCCGCTATCAAAATCAGTGCGTCGTTTGTTAATTTTATACCAGCCAATTCGGTTTCCCAAAAATTTGCCAGTCCAATTAGGCCATCACAATTTTCACGGTTACTAATTTTTTCGAAAATGTTGTCGTTGACCTCGCAGATCGGAATGTTCTTGCTAGCCACTAGGTTAAGGACGAAGCGCTGAGAATCGTCGCGGAAAAATTTTTCACAGAAAAAAATTTCTTCAAACGATACATCACCGTGCAAAGCACTGGATAACTCCCTTGTGCCTTCAACTGTAAACATTCTGTATCGATTTCTCTTTCCGCGGTCACGTAGTTTGCAAAGAAATTTCACGTTCTCATTTCTTTTGCTTGTAATTATTCTTGCCATTATACCTATTTTTTCGCAAACGCAATTTCCCTAATTTTTTTGTGAGTAAATTCCGATGCTCCACAGTTGTTTTTATGCCATTCTTTCAAATTTTTGGAAAAATTTTGTCGTCTGATATCATCCCGTGCCAAAACAGCTATGGCAGAAATAGCAGTTGCTGCGTCTCTAACTTTCACCACGCATTTGCTCCGTTCTAGGGATAGGCAAATATCCAGGAAATTTGACATTCTGTTGCCGTAGAGAATTGGAACGCCGCAGCAAGCGGCATCCAACGGCGATTGTCCTCCGTCATTTGGCGACAAACTTTTGCCAATGAAAGCTATTGTCGCTATTGATGTTAGCGTTTGCAATTCCCCGGTTGTATCGGCCAGGCAAATATCTACTTCCCCAGGGGCATCCCCATTCGATCGCTGATGCCATTTGAATTTCGATGCCTGGAGAATTCCGGCAATTTTATCGCGTCTCTCGGAGTGGCGTGGAACGAGCAACAATTTCCATCGCTTGTCAATCGTTTTGCATTTTTTCAGTGCTCTTAGGAGCATATCTTCTTCCCCCGGCCACGTCGATGATCCGAGTAGTATGGGATCGCCCTTCCAAAATCCAAGTGCATCGCGCAATTTCGATTCTTCATCTTCTGACAGCTTTTTCACCTCGTTGTCAAATTTAATATTGCCAGAAATTCTTATGCGATGGTGTGGAATTCCGAGTTCCCTGCAACGATCCGCTGATATTTGGTCCGACGAGAGGACATAGGAAATTTTTTCCAAAATTGGTGCAGCAAAATTCTTAAAAAATTTGTAGCGCGGAAGCGTTTTGTCGGATATTCTCGCGTTTATGAGGATTACCGGGATTTCTCGCATGCTTGCCTGCCAGATATGTTCTGGCCAAATCTCGCTCTCCATCAAAATTGCAACGTGGGGGAAAATCCTATTCCATGCTAGTCGACTGAACGGCCAAAAATCAAATGGAAATAATCCGATGAAAATGGTCTTGCTCGCGTACAATTTCCGTGCCAGTTCGTACGCCGTGCTCGTTGTTGTCGTCAGGACGATTTCGTACAACCCGGAATCGGACAACAAGTCGATTAATTTGCCGATGGCCTTGATTTCACCGACGCTGACGGCTTGTATCCATAATCTTCGTTTGCCAATCTTTCTCTTTGGCAGCTTTTTGAACATCCCAAAGCGGAATTTGAAATCCTTGGCGTAACCACCACGCCGCCACATGCGAAAAGCGTAATACGGTATCGCAAGAACGAAAATCGGAAAAAACAGAAGCCTGTATAGAAAAATTGTAAACATAGATAAGATTTTTTTCAATTACCCCATCCGAAGCGGCATGACAACGTACAGGAAATTCTCCAGCGTCTTGAAAACACCAGCACTCAATTCATCTTTGAATTCAAAAAACACTTCGTCTTGGGTCAAAACTTTCAATGGATCGCAAATAAAAATATAGTTAAATGCTATCTCCACGGGCGTACCTTCGTAAACAATAGCAATCTTTTCGTGAGCTGATCCGTACTCCTGACTTTCAGCTGAGACTTCCAGCGCATTGTTTTCGAAACGAAATTTTACCAAATTTTTTTGATCATTGGCGACAATTGCTACGCGCTGCACGCATTCCAGCATCAACTGCCTGTCGATTTTTACGCGATTTTCCGCGACCTTGGGGACAATTTGGCGAAAATTTGGGTAATTCCCCTCGACGACCTTTGAAACAATTCTTATGTCTCCCGTCAATCCGTCTTTGTCCTCTTTTCCCACCGAAATCAAGAAAACTATTTGCCGTTCATCGAAGGAAAATGAAACATCACTACCGCGTCCTAGCGATCTTTCGACCTCACGAATCGTTTTGCTCGGAACAATTACACCATTTTCGCCATCCATACTATCATCAATTGCCTGCGATGCTAGACTGAGGCGACGACCATCGGTAGCCGCAAACGTCAATTTTCCAGGCTCGAAGCAAAAATACACGCTATTGAGAATGTAGCGATTGTCATCGCTGGATTGCGCAAAGGAAACACTCTTGAGCATTTTCGCCATATCCGATTGCTGTAACTTCATGCTCTTTGCCATGGCTGGCTCGGTGGTCCCTGGAAAATCGGATGCCGCCAACCCCATGATTTGAAAATTCGAACGGCCGGAGGAAATGTAAATTTTTGTACCGTCCAATTCCAAAGATACAGTGCCGCCGGGAAGCGATCGCACTATCGCAGCCAATTTTTTCGCTGGTAGAGTAATTTTGCCACCGATTTCTATACTAGCCTTAACCTTGCAGTTTATGGAAATGTCCAGGTTCGTTGTCGTAATTTTTATATCCCCATCTCCGCTTTCCAGCAGGACGTTGTTTAAAATCGGCATGATTGGTCGCTGTTCGACAATGCTAAGTACCTGCTGTAACCCACTCGCGAACGCAGACTTCTCTATGGAAAATTTCATAACAAGCCCAGAAAAAGGACTCCATGTCTTGTTATTTTTTTATGGCAAAATGACAAGCCGACATTTCACTGCATGGCAGATTATTTATCGAAATTGTGGGAAAAATGTGTTCGCAAGCTGATATCCGCCCATTGGAGTCGAAATACAGAAGGCTTTTGGAGGAAATAGATCTGCATGATCGCCTGTATTATAAGGAAAATAGGCCAAGGATTTCGGATTTCGAGTACGACTGTTTAAAGTCGGAGGCCGGAAGGCTTGAGAAGATTTTAGCTGCCAATGCCAAGGAGATTCAGAAAATTTCCATTGGCGATGATCGAGTATCCGGATTCGAGCAGGCTACACACCCATCACCAATGATGAGTCTGGCAAATACGTATTCTCGGGAAGAACTTTTCCAATTCGACAGGCGGACTAGCGCGTTGCTTGGTGGTCAAAAATTTTCCTACGCCATTGAACCAAAAATTGACGGCATTGCCATAAATCTCGTCTACAGCGGCGGTAAATTTTTTCGTGCGATAACACGCGGGAACGGCACAGTCGGCGATGATGTGAGTGCCAACGTCCGGATGATAAGGACTATTCCATTGAAAATTAAAAATTTTGCGGATATCGTTGAGATACGTGGTGAAATTTATATGGATGAGCAAACATTTGTCAGGATAAATAGCGAGAGGGAAGAGCGTGGTATGGAACCATTTGCAAATCCCAGGAATCTAGCGGCTGGTACGATAAAAACTTTCGACGCAACGGAGGTTGGGGGACGGGATTTGAAACTCATTGCCTACGCAATTGTTCATGGTGCACAGGGTATTGTGAATCTTCAAAGCGATGTGTTGGAATATCTCAAGGAACTGGGATTCCAACCCCAAGAAAGACATTGGGTGGCTAGTGACATAGATTTGGCGTGGCAGTGCGTCGAGGAATTGGATGCGGTACGTCGCAATTTCACGTATTGGACCGATGGGGCAGTGCTGAAGGTTAACGAATTAGAGCTCCACGGCAAACTCGGGGCAACGGCGAAGGCTCCTCGCTGGGCAATTGCCTACAAATTTGCCCCTGAGCGCGTGATCACGAAGCTCAATGGCATAATTTTGCAAATTGGTCGCACGGGAGTTGTAACACCGGTCGCCGATCTTGAACCTGTGCAACTTTCTGGGACGACTGTTTCCAGAGCGACGCTGCACAATGGCGATGAAATAGCGAAAAAGGACATCCGCATCGGAGATTACGTCGTCGTAGAAAAAGCTGGCGAAATAATTCCCGCCATTGTTGGTGTTGAAACCACGAGGCGCGCGACCGATTCCGAACCGTTTGTTTTTCCAGAACTTTGTCCTGCCTGCGGATCGCAATTGATGCGATTGCAAAACGAAACGGCATGGCGATGTCAGAATTCAAATTGTTTGCCGCAGATTTGTGGGCGCATAGAGCACTTTGTATCGCGTATGGCGATGGATATCGATGGACTTGGGGCATCGGTAATAGAAAAGTTGGTTGCGCAAAAGAAACTCGATGGTATCGCCGACATCTATCGGCTGACATTCGATGATTTGATGATCGTGGAAAAGCTTGGGCAAAAGTCCGCTATGAAAGTTTTACAATCCATAGATAGCAGCAAAAATCGACCATTTTGGAGGCTTCTTCACGGCCTAGGAATACTTGGAATCGGCGAACAGACTGCGAAAGTCCTGGCGAAAAAGTTCCCATCGATCGATAGTTTAGTCCGTGCGACGGTAGATGAATTGAACGCATTGGGTGGTATCGGGGGGAGGTTGTCGGAGGCAATTGTTTTGTTTTTTAAAAAATCGAACAATGCAAGGATGGTCGAAGACTTGGTAGCGCTTGGTGTTTCTTGCGGAGATAAAAGTTTGGAAAATGGGGGAATGGGAAATAATCAAAAGTTTTTAGGGAAAAATTTTGCCATAACCGGAGTTTTGCCGTCCATGGGGCGAGCTGAAGTCACTGGAAAAATCGAACAGCTAGGAGGGCACGTTATGTCAACTGTATCGAAGGGGACGCATATCCTCATTGCCGGAGAGAATTGTGGTTCGAAAGTGGAAAAGGCTCGGTCCCTGGGCGTGAAAATATGGAGCGCAGACGATTTTTTTAAAAATTTAGCAGATACAGGCGGTAGAAGCTGAGCGGCTGTAGTCGGCATGCTCGACAAAGGCATTCTGCCCAACGATGTTTAGCGGAAAATTTCCGGTTTTTATAAACAAACAACGTGTCTTTTTCAGGGAAGATGGCTGCACCACTTGAAACAGTCGCCTCCTAATTGTTTGGATACGCTACTTGAGTATCGTGTGAGCTGATCAACACTTTGGAAGCGAGCAAATACGCAGGGAAAAGCAATTTTGCCATATCTTTAGGATTTGCGACTGGTCCAAATAATTCTGGGACACATTTCTGTCCAAGCTCAAGTAGACCCACGTCGGCGTTGTCGAGGTTATCACGAAGGCCTCCCAATGTCAGAGACTTCGTACCACTATAGTTGTCTTACTTGAGAAAAGCATACTGAATGGCATCGGCAAGGGATGCAAAGAGATGGAGGATGGAGGAAAGTTTTCGCTTGGAGTTAGCCCAAAATTTTTCGATGGGATTGAGGTCCGGAGAATAGGGAGGGAGGTAAATTAGCGAGCATCCAGCGGCCTCGATGG
>JAISXS010000060.1 GCA_031270385.1 Puniceicoccales bacterium
TGTGATTCTCGAAATACTTTACTACCTTTTCCCTCAGATCCTTCGAATAGTACATCTCGCTCTTACCTACTATATTTTTAAACGCCCTCGTCAAGGGGAATTGCTATAATCATCTTCCCCCGAAAAAAGCATACTCCCTATTCCAAAAAACGGGAACCTTTCTGCTAAATATCGTTAGACAGAATGCTTTTTTCAAGTGAGATAACTATAATCATAGATATCCTCCAAATCCGATGCATGCATCTTTCTTTTGCTACGTACGAATTTTATGCACGTTTCAAGTGCGACGACCATAGTTGCGCAGATCGTGGAAATTTCTTGCATACCTAATGTGGCAATTCATACTGCCCTGCGATATAGGAATTCTATGAATATCCACGAATACCAGGCACAAAATTTATTCGAAGAATTTGAAATTCCAATCCCTAGGGGCATCGTCTTGAGGGCAGGAGACGAAATCAGTTATTCAATCATGACTTTGGATTTTTGTAAAATTTGTGTGAAGGCGCAAATCTATAGCGGCGGAAGAGGTAGGGGACGATTTAGGAGAGATTTCGGACACGGTGGTGTCAAAATTGTAAATTCCAGAGAGGAGGCAGTTGCGGTCGCAAAAAATATGATCAGCAACGTTCTCATAACTGAACAGACCGGAGAAATGGGCTGTGTCGTAAATGCCGTATATGTCACCGAAGCAATCGAAGTCGAAAATGAGTACTACGCCGCCATATTCCTTGACAGAAAATTACGCCGACCAGCATTAATGATTTCCTCCGGAGGAGGAATGGAAATTGAGGCCGTTGCGGAAAATTTCCCAGAGAAATTGCATAGGATGGTCATAGACCCGCTCTTCGGCCTAAGATCATACCAAATAAGGGATATTGCCTACAGAATCGGGTTGCCGAAGGATCTTTCCAACGAAATGGTTCGAATCCTATTGAGTTTGTACGGCCTGTTCACACACAAGGATTGTCTACTGGCGGAAATCAATCCCCTCGCACTCACGAAGGATGGCCGTTTCATTGCCCTCGATGGGAAAATAACGTTTGACGACAACGCACTTTTTCGCCATCCGGAAATTGCGGAATTACGTGATCCAGACGAAGAAGATCCAAGGGAAGCGGAGGCAGTAAATTACGGACTGAGCTATATTACTCTGGATGGCAACATAGCGTGCCTAGTAAATGGTGCCGGTTTGGCGATGGCCACCATGGACAGCATAAAACACCATGGCGGAAGTCCGGCAAATTTTTTGGACATCGGCGGTGGGGCGAACGGAAAGCAAATTGCTCGTGCCCTGGAGATTATTCTCATGGATTCACGCGTGCGTGGGATTTTAGTGAACATCTTCGGTGGCATTGTCAAATGCGATGTTGTCGCCGGCGGCATAGTAAATGCAGTGCGGACGACGAAGTTGTCATTGCCGTTGGTTGTGCGCCTCGAGGGCACGAATGTCGAAATTGGCAAACAGCTACTAAACGAGAGTGGCCTAGAAATCACATTGGCGACAGATTTGGATGATGCGGCAAGGCGCATAGTTGCACTTGCGAAATAACGAACAAAAGGAGATACCAATGAGCATTCTGGTCAATAAAGACACGCGTGTGGTTGTTTGTGGGATCACAGGCAAGTCCGGGACATTTCACACAAAACAATGTTTGGCGTACGGAACAAAAATAGTCGCTGGCATAACCCCGGGAAAAGGGGGACAGCTTTCGGAAGATGGAATCCCGATTTTCAACTCCGTCAGAGAAAGCATGGAAAATGAGGGTGCAGATGCAGCACTAATTTTCGTGCCACCGCTTTTTGCCGCTGAATCAATAATGGAATGCATCGATGCAAATTTAAAACTCGTTGTTTGCATAAGTGAAGGGATTCCCGTGCACGACATGGTCGAGGTAAACGAGAAACTTGAGCGTTCAAATACGCGCCTGATCGGGCCAAATTGCCCTGGAATTATAACACCGGGAGAGTGTAAAATCGGGATAATGCCGGCGTACATACACAGACCCGGCCCAATTGGCATCGTTTCCAGATCTGGAACATTGTCATACGAGGCAGTTTGGCAGGTCACACAACGCGGCAGTGGCCAGTCCACGTGCATAGGTATCGGCGGAGACCTAATCGTCGGAACAACGCACCTTGATGCTATCAAAATGTTCAACGACGATCCGGCAACGGAAGCGATAATAATGGTAGGGGAAATCGGCGGAGATTCGGAGGAAATTGCCGCCGATTACGTAAAAACACACGTAAAAAAGCCAGTCGCAGCATTTATTGCGGGACGTACTGCGCCAAAAGGCCGTCGCATGGGACACGCAGGGGCGATAGTTGCCGGCAAGATTGGGACCGCAGAGAGCAAATTGCATGCCCTGGAAGATGCCGGCATAGTCGTCGCAGAAACTCCAACGGCGATTGCCGACGCACTGTTCTCAGTTTATGAAAAGTGAGACACCTTTCCAAATGATTGCCGCCGAAAATATGAACGAATTTGCCAGTAAAAGTACGCTTTGCATAGCGGATAGAAAATCCTTTTCCTCAAAAACCTGTTAATTTCCTTCAAAATTTTTTCAAACGGCAAAACTAGCGTCCTAATTAAGGTCCAGAATCGATATAAACGACCATGTCGAACAATTCTCTCGGACTGTATTTTTTTCTCCATGATTTTCCGACACCGCTTCCGCATATCGTGCGATAGAAGATTGCTGTCGTCTAATCTATGAAAAACGCATAAAAATTCTTCTGTCGGAAAGTTTAATACGTCCTCTATTACTCCCCCACATGTCCATTGCAGTGGTTTGATTTTTGTGTGTATCGTGGCACTCAGGCCAATACTTTTACAAAAAATTTTTATCGCATCCATAATCCTTATTAAATCATTTGTCGCCTTCATTGCGTTTTCGAACGTTTTCGTACGACATCCCATCACCGATGAAGCGCGTTTGTAGTAAAGGTATCCACGAATTTCCGTCGAAACCAAACATTTGATGAATGGCGCCATGGCGATGGTTTGCAAGAAATCCTCATGGCAGGATACCCCCACGTCCAAGACCGTGCTAACACGCCCCAATTTTTCGATTGCAATCACATAAATCTCACGTCTTATGAGCACGCCCCAACAGTTTGGCGGAAATTTTCCATTCAAAAAATTTGTAAATATGCGTGGCTGGCGATAAACACACTGAAACCCTTCCGGACCAAACGCTCTCCATTTTGGAGGATCTCTATCAAAACCTACACCATCATCTTCGTTCCATGAACCAATTTCAAGCGCTTGAAATCCAACCATATCCGCCCCGGTCTCAGTGGCGACGGCATATGTTTTTTCGACAACATCAAGAATCAACTCATCATCAGAATCCAGGCACAAAATGTAATCACCGTGTGCCTCTCGAAGAGCCTTCGCCCTGGTATTCAGCAATCCATGGTTTTCCTGGTGAAATGCTTTGATTCGCCTATCTTTTTGCTCATATTCTCGCAAAATTTCCAGTGAATTGTCAGTCGAACCATCGTCCACGCAAATAATTTCAATGTCTTTCATCGTCTGATTGACAGCGGAATCCAGTGCGCGTCGGAGATAGGGAGCGACGTTGTAAACAGGGATTGCTATCGAGATCTTCGGCTTCACTGTGTCGAACGTAGACAAACGCTCGACATTTTGCAATTTTTTTGATGCCAAAAAAGCAATCTTTCGCGTTTTTTTAGTGTTTTTATCTTGCAAAATGAAAACATTCGCCATTTGTTCTTTACGATGGAAGACGAAGTCATGGTTGATTCCCAGCTCGTGAAAAGTATCTCGCCGCTGGAATTGAAGTATACCGATGTTGAAAAATTGTCTGTGTTTGTATCTGGTACGGGTAAGATTTTACCACGAAAGTTCACCGGATTGTCTGCACATCAGCAGCGCCGCGTAACAAAGATGATAAAGCGTGCGCGCAATATGCTGCTCATGAAGTAGGGGCATCCATGGAGGATGAGGTTTTCGCCGCTGCGGAAGAACTAAGGCGCGGTGGGGTTGTTGTGTTGCCGACGGAGACAGTCTACGGCTTGGCCGCAAATGCGTTAGATCCGATAGCTGTTAGTAAAATTTTCAAAATAAAAGGGCGCCCGCACAGTGATCCTTTGATTGTTCATGTACTCGACGATACATGGATAGATAGGTATGCCTACATCAACCATTACGAGAACAGGATAAGAGCCCTCGTTGAAAGTTTTTGGCCTGGGCCGCTTACGTTGGTTATCAAAAAAAGAGCGATAATTCCGGATATTGTCACGGCTGGTTTTAGCAGTGTCGCTGTCCGTTGTCCGCGTCACAGAATGTTCCACAATGTTTTGGCATTGTGTGATTTTCCATTGGCTGCACCGAGCGCAAATCCATTCGGCTACGTCAGTCCAACCACAGCGGAGCAGGTCCGCCAAACATTTGGGAAAAAGGTAAAAATCATAGTCGATGGGGGCAGTTGTTCCGTTGGTTTAGAATCGACGATAGTAGACATCAGCAAGGAAGTTCCAAAAATCCTGCGCCCAGGCGCCATAACTGCCGAAAAAATTTCCAGCGTCTTAGATGAACCTGTATCCGACTACGAACAAATTGTCGCTGAAAATCCAACAACACCTGGACAGTTAAAACAACACTACTGCACGACTACAAAGTTGGTACTTTTCCAGAATGGACATTGCGAAATTCCGAGTGTTAGCAGCGGAAAAGTCGCAATAATTTTCAACAAAAAACCGTCCAATATTGAAAAAATAATGAAAAAACTTCCACTTTCCATCGAAGACATTTTCTGGCTAAGCGAGAACGGCGACCAATCCGACATTGCTAGAAATTTGTTTGCCACCATGCAGAAGCTCGATGGAATCGGATATTCAGTAATTTTTTGCGAACGACCAAAGCGGGATGGCATCGGCGTCGCCATCGACGATAGATTGTTGCGCGCGGCGGCAAAGTATCAGGTCTCGGACGGAAAAGGTCCGTGCTTGGACGTATAGTTATCTTACTTGAAAAAAGCATTCTAATCTAACGATGCTTAGCGGGAAAATCCCCGTTTTTTGGAATCAGGGAATATGCTTTTTTCTGTGAAGATGACTGTATTCACTTAAAAGAACGAATTAATGCTTGCAAAGGTCATAGCGTTGACTTTCGTGGAGCCATCTGCCGCTGATGAATTTCCCTGGGCGGTTGGCGCAATTGGTTAGCGCAACTGGTCTACACCCAGTAGGTTGTGGGTTCGAGTCCCTCACCGCCCACGGTATCGGGGCAAAAAAACGTGCGACGGTTTTCACATCGACGCTTCAGTTGGTCTCCTGCGGATGTATCCTCGTCATCGGCTACTTTTCAGGTGTCCTGAGCTGAAATTTTCATGAATTGGCGGTAATGCGACACAAATCAATTGTCTTTTCACGGAAAATTTTAAGACTGAGTGCGCTGTGAGGAGTTTTCTATGAGTAGGTATGTTGAAGATTTTAAGAAAAAAGACAAAGCTGGCCTTCTTAGCCATAAATGCAAAACGATAGACAAGGAACAACTACACCTTCCGGGACCGGATTTCATCAATGAGGTATTTTTGCAATCCGACCGATCCTGCGCAGTCCTAAATAGCCTGTCAAGAATACGCAACACTGGTTGCCTCGCAGGGACGGGATATATGTCAATACTTCCCGTTGACCAGGGGATAGAACATTCGGCGGCAGCCAGTTTTGCACCGAATCCGGAATATTTTGATCCAGAAAACATTGTGAAGCTGGCAATCGAAGGTGGGTGCAGTGCGGTTGCGTCCACGCTCGGTGCTCTCGGCATAGTTTCGCGGAAATACGCCCATAAAATACCGTTTATTGTAAAATTAAATCACAACGAATTGCTGACATATCCCAACAAATTTGATCAAATTTACTTCGGAGACGTGCAGCAGGCATATGACATGGGGGCAGCGGCGATAGGTGCCACGATTTATTTCGGGTCCGATGAATCCGCGCGGCAAATCCAAGAAACCACGGCTGCATTCCAACTGGCCCACGAGCTCGGAATGGCCACAATACTATGGTGCTATCTCAGAAATAACGCATTTAAGGCGGACAAGGATTATCACACAAGCGCCGATCTCACGGGACAAGCAAACCATCTGGGTGTGACCATCGAAGCTGACATAATTAAACAAAAACTACCGACAAATAACGGTGGATACAAGGCGATAAAATTTGGCAAAACGCATGACAAGGCGTACTCAGATCTTACGACGGACAATCCCATCGACCTCACACGTTACCAACTGGCAAATTGTTACATGGGTCGTGCTGGGTTAATAAATTCTGGTGGCGCCTCCGGGGACAACGATTTTTATGAGGCAGTTGAAACGGCAGTCATCAATAAGCGAGCTGGTGGCTCGGGGCTAATCTGTGGGCGCAAAGCATTCCAACGGCCTATGAAGGATGGTGTACATCTGCTGAACGCCATACAGGATGTCTATTTGGATAAAACAATTACAATCGCGTAAATAAAAAAAGATGCCATTACGCTATCGCCAGTCTAGGTGTAATAAAATACGGTGTTGACACTTCGTTGACTAACCTTTACAATCGCCAGGTCGTTTACGATTCTAAAGAAAATTTTACGAATATGTCGATGTTTGCTGACAGTATTACGGAGGCTTCTGGTGTAAGCCGGTCCGAACCAACAGATAACGATGAAAAGACTCATACGCTGGACGAGGCCCGTTCGATCGCTATGATTCTCGAGGGTTCTCTACCAGCGCCTCCCATGGCCATGCCACCGGAAAGCTTTAATATCGGTAGCAGCTTTGAACAAAGGGATACATCAGATGGCGAAATTGGAGCAGTTGACGGTCGCAGTAAAATACATACCATTAGCGACCTGGAGATAGCACCTAGCGCCGGTGACGATTCGCCGAAAGTTGAAAATGGCGCGAATAGCGACAAAAGCGGTCCCAACTCTAATATTGACGAAGAAAGTAAGAGAGATTCGGATGGCGACGGAATAGATGATTCCATTGACATGGACGACGGCAAGAGGACAGCGGATATCGCTTCGGAGCTAAATGAAATCGGCAAAGGCAGAAAAACTAAAAAAGCATCTAACGACATCAAAATCAACATGTCCACTGTGACTGATATGCCCAATGCAATTTTTGTCACGGCGAGTAACGTGTCGAACCCGAAAAATCAAGAATCTGAGAGTGAAAGTTTTCTCGATGGTGACAAAGATAGAATAAAAAATAAAAGTGGTGGCAGTGATGACAGGAGTGAGTAAATGAATGGAGAAATATGCGTTGTCTTCGGAGATGGTGTTGAAGAGATGGAACTTGTCACGCCGGTTGACATCTTTGCCAGGAGTGGCATGTGGTCTAGGCTTTTTTCTGCAAAAAATTCGCCGCACGTTACGGGCGCCCATGGAATTAAGTTCATTGCCGATGGGGTGGTGGAAAAATTGGACTGCAGCATCTATGATTGCCTGGTGATACCCGGTGGACCTGGATCTTTTGTGTTGAAAGATAATCGGCTCGTCTTGGAAACTGTGAAAAAATTTAGCAAAAGTGGAAAAGTGGTGTGTGCCATATGTGCTGCCCCGATAGTTTTGCATAGTGCCGGTATTTTGGAGGGTAAAAAATTCTGTTCCCATCAGTGCGTCCACGATGTGCTGAAAAATGCCGATAAAACAGACAAAGTCGTGGTCGATGGAAATTTAATAACTGCAAATGGACCTGGAGCGGCTACCGAATTTGCGCTGGCGATAGTTACGCGACTATGTGGAAAGCGAGTCGCGTCGCATGTCGCGGAAGACATGTCGTTGTGAGTACATAAAAACAGCAAGATTCAATTGTCCGGATTTACACCGGTCGTTGGGCAAATTTTAGTGGTCCGATGGCTTTTTGTCTTGCAAAAAGCGGCGGGTGTCCTTTAGTGCGTGGTTGTTTTAAGGGCTCTTAGCTCAGCGGTTAGAGCAGGGGACTCATAATCCCTTGGCCGTAGGTTCGAATCCTACAGGGCCCACCAGGCGTTCTAGTTAGATAGCAGGTGAAAGACTAAGTCGCCGCGTGGTCTCGTCGTTTGCCCACCGTCGAGAATTGTCTTCCCAGAGGAAAGTTTTGCGGGGGGACGTATTTGGACTTTTATAGTTATTACACCCGACAAGGGCATTCTATCCAACGGTATCTGGCGTAGAATTTTCCTTTTATAGCACGCCCTTCTCGGACGAAACAGCTATAGTCGTCTTACTCGAAAAAAACATTCTGCTTAACAATATAGTCATCTTACCTGAAAAGAGCATATTGTTTTTCCATACAAGCATGAACTTTCCGTTGGTGCGTCGTTGCACTGAAATGCTTTTTTCAAGTGAGATAACTATATTTGCGGCAAAATTCCCGTTTCTTGGAGGACATGCTTTTCTCGGTGAAGATGACTATAGTTATCCTACTCAAAAAAGCACACCCTCTATTCCAAAAAACTGGAATTTTCCGCTAAATATCGTCACACAGAATGCTTTTTTTAAGTAAGACAACTATATACAATTGCAAATCCTTGCAAAAATTAGTATAGAGCACAGTGGCAGCCGCTGTCCGCATATTTTGTGCGTTTCATGGCTTTGATCTAACGGCTTGCATTGGTTTTGACTTTCGTTAGCTGTCGTCGCATGAAGTATGGACAAGCTCGATAAAATTTTCGAAATGCAGTTGGTTTTGAACGAAAAAATCGGCGTGGATACAACGAACTTGGACGAAACCGATAAAATCAGATGGATCCTAAACTACGGTCGTGCATTGCAACAGGAAATTTCTGAGTTGATAGATTCCGTGCCGTGGAAGTGGTGGGCGAAATACCAAAAATTTGACGAACAAAACGCTAGAGTTGAAGTTGTAGACCTACTCCATTTTCTCATATCCATCGCTCAAGTACTCGGCATGTCCGCAGACGATATCTACGAAATCTATTGCAAAAAAAACGTCATAAACCACCAACGGCAGAAAAGCGGATACACAGAGAAAAACAAAGACGACTCCAGAAAGATATGAGTTTGGCGAAAATACCAACCTTTACCGGGTACAGGCGAAATACTTGCAGTGCAAACGGCTATAGATTGTTGATTTTAGGAAAATAATCGTTACACAACGGCTGACTATGACGGATTTCTTTACGGGAAAAATGATTTTTGACGACGACGATGATGACGAAGGGGAAAAGGAAAATGCTTGCGATTGCAAGGACAATTCGAACTACTTTTCTGTCATTCAAAAGTGTTTTCTGCGGAAAAGAAAGGTTTTTCTGTGGGGAGGTATCAACGACAAAACTGCGAAAGATATCACAGAAAAGTTGCTGTACCTCGAGTTAGTGGCCTCAAAGGAGCCGATCGATTTCTTCATAAATACACCGGGTGGCTCCATAACGTCTGGCATGTCAATTTATGATACCATGATTCTTATTTCATCGCCAATCCGAGTAATAGTCACCGGCATCGCCGCGAGCATGGGTTCGATTTTGTTGTGTGGAGCAAAAAAAGGCAACAGATTTTTATATCCCAATGCCAGAGTATTAATTCACCAGCCATTAATAATGGGCCAAATAGTTGCCCAAGCCGTTGACATCAACATCCAAGCGCAGGAAATGGAGAAAACACGGGCGGAATTAAATAGAATTCTAGCGGCCGCTTCCGGGCAACCTATAGAAAAAATTACGAGGGACACGGACCGTGACTTTTACATGAACGCAGAGGAAGCCATCGAATACGGTTTGGCTGATAAAATTATAAAAAAATTGTTCTGATTTTACGTCCGTGGCAGAAACCGTGAACATTTCATACGTCTTTGACGACAAATTTTCCGATAAGTTTATCGTTTCTGCCTATTCCGCTGCGAAAAACACACGTGCTAGCGTGGCGATCTACATCGTCGACTGCGGGATCTCAGAAAAAAACAAAAAAAAAATAATATATCTGCGGGAAAAATGTGAAAACATTTTGTCGATAAAATTCGGAGTCCCGAAACGCGTGGAAGTTTTGGAAAAATTTCCGATCGCAGATCATTTTTCCTCCGCCGTGTTCTATAGATTGGCGATTCCAAAAGTTTTCCCCAAACTTCGAAGGGTAATTTATGTGGATTGCGATACAATTGTCGATGGGGACATCACCACATTTTGGGGAGAAAATCTCGACGGCCGGCCATTTGGGGCCGTGGAGGCGGAAGGCAATTTTTTTGACGGCAAAATGCGTTTTTCGACTAGACAGCGCCTCGGCATAACGGATGAAAGGCGATATTATAGCTCCGGAGCCTTACTCATAGATTGTGCCAAGTTCAAAGAATCTGGAATTTTTCAAAGAGTAATTGATCAAATAAAAAGCACGGAAAGCTTTTTGCGGTGCCCGGAACAGGACGCAATAAACATGTGTCTGGAAAATAGCGAGCACATGCCACTGTCGCCAGTATACAATTTTTCTCCATTTGCACCACTCGCTAGAAAATGTTTCAAACAAAACCCGAACATCGTCGTAATCCACTACTCGATGTGCAAGCCGTGGCTGACTAGCAAAAAACTTCTAAAAGCATTGCATTCGATCGGACTTTTTAGATATTCGGCGGCAGTTGTGCTGAAATTTTGGAAGTATGCCGATGAAATCGGTTTCTCAGAGGTTAATCGCAGAAGCGTCTCCTACACCCTGAATTTTTTGTACAAGCGTACGTTTCAGCCACTGGAACGCTTCGTTTCCGGGAAAATAAGGAACAAAATTTTGAACCTCATGAAAAATTTTCGCAACATGGCCGCGTGCCGCAAGTCATGCGACAAAAAATAAGTATAGCCTACGTTTTTGATGATAAATTTACGGACCTATTCATTGTATCTGCCTATTCAGCCGCGAAAAACACGTCGGCCGGAATAACAGTCTACGTCGTCGATTGCGGAATTTCAAAAAAAAACAGAACGAAAATTCTGCAATTAAGTGGAAAATGTGAAAATATTTTGACAATAAAGTCCGGGCAACCGGAGCGCGTAAGCGCCATAGAAAAATTACCAATCCCACCACATTTTTCATCGGCAATATTTTACAGATTGGCAATTTCAAAAATTTTTCCGGAACTCGAGAGGGTGATTTACGTCGACTGTGATACGATCGTCTCTGGAGACATAATTTCGCTCTGGGATGAGGACCTTGGCGGACGACCATTCGGGGCGGTGGAAGAAGACGGCAACTTTTTTTGCAAAAAAACAAAATTACGCAGACAAATGGAATTAGGACTCTCGAGCGAAAAAAAATACTACAATTCCGGGGTATTATTGATCGACTGCAAGGAATTCGAGCGGTCAAAAATCTTCGAACGAGTCGTGGAGCAAGTAGAAAAATCAGAGGTTCCACTCATATGTCCCGAGCAAGATGCTATGAACTTGTGCCTGGAAAATCACGAACACGTGGCGTTGTCACCAAAATACAATTTTATGCCATTTACGCCACTTGGAAAGCAGTGCAATGAAAAGATAATTCCAATTATCGTCCATTACGCCGGTGCAAAACCATGGGAAACGAACAAAAAATTGACAAAGTTTTTGCATAGCTGTGGATTGTTTAAATTTTCCACAAAATTCTTACAAATATTTTGGAAATATGCCAATGAGGTTGGGTTTACGGAAACGGACAAAAACAATTGTGACGCGACACTGAATTTTTTTTACAAGCGCCTGTTTCAGCCAATCGAGCGCATTGCCAGCAAAATTGGGAATATGCTGCTGGATTTTATGAAAAAATATTTTAAGTTTGGGCGCCATGGTTGAAACAGTAAACATCGCCTTCGCCTTCGATGACAAATTTACCGGATTATTTCTCGTCGCGGCTAGTTCGATAGCGAAAAATACCGCTTCAACACTCGTAGTCCACATCGTCAATTGCGGAATTGCCGAGGAAAATATCAAACGAATTTATCAGTTAAACGAAATGTGCGAAAACATTTCAGAAATAAAAATTAGTATGCCGGAAAGGGTGGATGTTTTAGAAAAATTGCCCACGGAAGAACGTTTCAATTCATCAGTATTTTATAGGCTGGCGATCCACAAGGTTTTCTCGGACTTAGAAAGGGTGATTTACTTGGATTGTGACATTGTCGCAAACGGTGATATCCTGGAACTTTGGCATGAAGATTTGGGAGGCCGCCCGTTCGGTGCCGTGGAAGAAGACGGGAACCTATCCGATGAAAAAACAAGGTTGTACAAACAGTCTGTACTCGAGCTCTCAAAAGAAAAATTTTATTACAATTCCGGCGTCCTATTGATTGATTGCGAAAAATTTAAAGAATCCAAAATCTTTGAACGCGTCATTGAATACGTTGGGAACACGAAAATTTTTCTATCATGCCCGGAGCAAGATGCAATGAACGCTTGCCTGGAACAGGACGAACACCTTCCGCTCTCTCCGAAATATAATTTCATTCCATTTGCAACACTGGCGAGGGAATGCCTAAAAAAAATTGGCAAACCGATCCTGATAGAATACGCTTGCGTAAAGCCCTGGCAGATGGATCGCGGTACAGTCAAATTTTTTCATTCGCTCAAAATGTTTCCTTATGCCACAACCATGCTGATGGAGTTTTGGGCATACGCCGACACCATCGATTCCGGTGGATTTGATGGCAAAAATATTTTCTCAACATTGAAATTTTTCCTAAAATGCGCGACGCAACCCGTTGAAATTTTTATAAAAAAATGTTGTTCCGCCATTAAATCCGGGCAAAAGAGGAATGACAAGTAAAAACCAAATGCCATGGAAACCGCCAAGAAAGTAATTTTGACCGGTATGCAGCCGACTGGTAAGTTGCACATCGGGAGTTTGCTCGGTGCCACAAATAATTGGCGAAGCATGCTTGACGATTACGACTGCCTATTCTTTTTGGCGGACCAGCATGCCATAACAATGCCATACGTGCCGGCAGAGTTGCGGAAAAATAGTCTAGAGTGCGTCGCTCAGTACATAGCGTGTGGGCTTGATCCTGATCGTTGTAAAATTTTTCTGCAGTCGCAAGTCGTTGGGCACACGGAGTTGATGTGGGTATTAGGATGTCTCACCCCGATTGGCCAACTCGAAAGGATGACGCAGTTTAAGGACAAATCAAAGAAAGTTGGAGACTCGGTGTGTTCCGGACTACTTTTTTACCCGGTGCTAATGGCGGCAGACATATTGCTATATAGCGCGGATTTGGTTCCAATCGGCGATGATCAGAAGCAGCATCTTGAGATCACCCGCGATATTGCGCAGAAGTTTAACGCGACCTATTCGGAAACTTTTACCATACCGGATCCGTACATAGGCGAGACAGGTGCCCGCATCATGGCGTTGCAAAATCCGACAGCGAAAATGTCAAAATCAGACAGCAACCAAAACTCAGTTGTTTACATAACAGATACAGACGATGCCGTTCGGAAGAAAATTTCCAGTGCCGTCACCGATTCCGAGGGGGCGATATCATTCGATCCGGAAAACAAACCTGGCGTAGCGAATCTTCTCAGCATTTATGCGGCATCGACTGGGAAAAGCATTGCCGACACGCTATTGGAATTTTCCAGTTTGAACAGCTATGCTGCCCTTAAAAGATCCGTGGCGGACGCTGTCATTGCAAAAATCGCGCCTATCAGGGCACATTATTGTAAAATTGCCGGCAACAGGGAATATTTGATGTCAGTGCTGGAAACCGGTCGCCAGGAAGCACAAAAACGGGCCAGTAAAATGATGGCAAAAATTTACCACAAAGTTGGATTTTTGGAAAATTGGTAACATGAAAAGACTCGTAATATCGGAAAAGCCGAGTGTGGCGGCGGACCTTGCAAAGGCGATCGGGAAATTCAAAAAATTTGACGATCGCTACGAAAACGAGGAATACGTAATAAGTTGGGCCATCGGCCACCTGGTGGAGTTGTTCATGCCAGAGGACATCGATGCGACATTGAAACGGTGGTCGCTGAAAACATTACCCATAATTCCAGAAAAATTCAAAACCAAACCCATAGAAAAAGTAAAAAAAAGATTCAACGAATTAAAAAAACTTATCAACCGCAATGACGTAGAAGTCCTGGTGAACGGATGTGATGCCGGACGAGAAGGAGAATTAATTTTTACATATATTTACGAATTGGCAAAATGTAAAAAACCATTCCTTCGCCTCTGGCTGTCGTCAATGACTGCACAGGGAATTCGTGATGCATTCGAACATTTGAGGGCAGGTGATGAGATGCAAAATTTGCAAAATGCTGCCAAATGCCGATCGGAAGCTGACTGGCTGATCGGTATTAACGGTACGCGAGCGCTAACCACCAAAATGTTCTCCATAGTTTCCAAGCAAGTTGCCACCGTCGGACGCGTGCAGACACCAACGCTGGCGATGATCGTGAATCGGGATCGCGAAATAAGCAATTTTAAGCCAGCGAAGTTCTGGAAAATTTCCGGCGCATTCCGCACCGATGAAGGCGAATATGCCGGAATTTTGCAAAAATCGCAAAAATTGGATGAAAAAAATCCCCATGATCGCAGTGATCGGCTATGGACGAACGAAGAAGCGCTGAAAATATTCGGTGAAATCGGCGACGAAAGGGTTGCCCTTGTTTCAGACCAGAAAAAACGCGTTCGCCAATCGGCTCCCAGGCTTTACGATTTGACAACGCTGCAGCGGGAAGCGAATTCTCGCCACAGTATGCCGGCGAACATGACGTTGCAACTTGCCCAATCACTGTATGAAAAACACAAGTGCATAACCTATCCGCGAACGGATTCCCGTGCACTGACGGAGGATTACGTCGACACTTGCTATAAAATTTTAAGCACTATCAGCGATGAGAATAGAATTTTCGCCAAACGCATAGTCGAAAAAAACGCCGTCGATGGAAAAAACAAAAAAATTTTCAACAATAAACAAGTTTCTGACCACTTCGCCATAATCCCAACGCTCCAACCGCCAAAAAATTTGACCGAAGCGGAGGAGAAAATTTTTTCCATGGTACTGAAACGGTTCGTCTGCGTGTTTCTCCCAGATGCCGAATTTGACGTGACGACAAGAACCAGCACAACGAAAGGCTATACCTTCAAAACGGATGGAAAAGTCTTGGTTGTGCCGGGATGGATGGAGGTGTATGGGAAAAAAAATTCGGAACAAGACGATACATTACCCGCTTTGACCGATGGTGACGGTGGACAGGCGAAAGTTGTCGAGGTAAAAATTTTAGAAGATGAAACCCGTCCGCCGCCGGCGTACAACGAAGCCACTTTGCTGTCTGCGATGGAGGGAGCCGGCAAGCTTTTGGATGACGAGGATCTTGCCGATGCCATGAAGGAGCGTGGCCTCGGAACACCGGCGACGCGCGCACAAATAATAGAGCACCTCCTGTCCTTGAAATATATTGTCCGCGACGGAAAAACCCTGAAAGCAACGGTAAAGGCAGAGGATTTATTAAATTTTCTGAAAGCTGCGAAGATCGATACCCTTTCAAGCCCGGCGATGACCGGGGAGTGGGAATACAAGCTGCGGCAGATGGAAAACGGGATATTTGCACGGAAAAACTTCATGCGCGAAATTTCGGATTTGACGACTACAATCGTTGAGCGAGCGAGAAATTTCGTGGAAGAGAATGATGCAATGAAAGAAACCACGATAATTTCACCGACTGACAACAAATCGATGTTGGAAGGTTTGCGAAACTACCGCTCACAGGATGGAATTATAGCGATACAAAAAATCATCGGTGGAAGAAAGTTTTCCGAAGATGAGATCACAATTCTTTTGGCGGAAAAGAAGATAGGCCCTTTCAATGATTTTAAGTCGAAGACTGGATCGAGTTTTTCCGCCACGATAGTTCTAGACGACTCTTTCAAGACGAACTTTGTATTCGAGAATTCGAACGACGCAGAGCAACAAAAACAACTTTCCAAAGAGGAAATTGATAATCTCGAAGTCATCGGCACGTGTCCAATTGACGGTGGAGATATCGTCGCAACAGACGGAGCCTATATTTGCAAAAATTATTTCGAAAAAGAATGCAAGTTGAGAATTTCAAGAAAGATGCTCGACCGTGACATCACCGTCGACCAGATGCAAAAATTACTCACGGAGAAAAAGACCGATATGCTCGACGGTTTCCGCTCAAAGCGAACCGGAAAACTATTTTCCGCTAGACTAGCACTCCAAAAAGACGGAAAAATAAAATTCGAGTTCAAATAACCAATGTCAATACAAATTTTTTGACTGTCGATTTTCATGTTTGAGCACTATAGTCATCTTACTCGAGAAAAGCATACTGGATGGCGTCAGCAAGGGATGTATGGCTGTTTCATTTGAAAGGGGCGTATTTTCCTTTATGAAAAGGAAAAATTTCCCGCTAAGTATCGTTGGGTAGGACGCCCCTGTCGAGTGTGACGGCTATAAAGAGATGGAGGATGGAGGAAAGTTTTCGCTTGGAGTTAGCCCAAAATTTTTCGATGGGATTGAGGTCCGGAGAATAGGGAGGGAGGTAAATTAGCGAGCATCCAGCGGCCTCGATGG
>JAISXS010000061.1 GCA_031270385.1 Puniceicoccales bacterium
TTCCCTCTCTGTCTTGGCATAATTCCATCTATTCGCGCGTATTGTTCTTCTGTTATCTCCATCTCCATTTCTTACTCTTTCCTTTTTATTTTGCAATAGCGTTAACACGCCCTAGATATCCGAATAGTTTTCTGCCTTCAGAGACGCTCTGCGCGCACATGTAATTGTACATTTCTGCCAAATCTATGGAATCTTCGTAGGCTACGACCGAGTTAGCTGCTGATTTGAAAAATGATATGAACCACGACCAGTCTGGAACAAAATCATTGAGGGCGGTCCGCACCGGATCGATATTTCTTACCAATTCAAATGCAACAATTCTTGCCTTGGCCATAGCATTGACGATCGGCGTGAGAGCGATGGAATGATAATTCTCTATCCCCAAACATTCGATCTCAGTTCCAGATAATCCTTTTACCAGGATATTGTGCACATCAAGATTTAGTAGAAATCGTTGGATTGAGTCCAACGCTGTGACTAATTCGAAAACTGGACTCAAGCCCGATACGCATATTGTGGAGTTTTTTATTCGTTTATTGACGTCCAACCAAAATTCAGCACCCCCCCCGGCGGTCGGTGTCGGTATTGCGCGTAGGATTTTGATTGCCTTGTACGCTAATTCATACCGCCGAGCCTGTACCATTGCGGGAGATTTTAACTCGGAGACGAGATTTTTAGCCGCTTGCGCTATTTCTTCAAACCTCGCGTTCGTACGAGAAAGTTTTAATGCGAAATGTTGAGGAACATATTGGGTGATTGGTTCGGGGGTAATTCTCTTTGCATATTTCGCCGCTTGCTGCTGTGCGTTAGTCAATAAATTGATTCTTATTTCAGCATCTGGCAGTGCTATCCGCATAATTTTCATACTGCACTCATTGCTTAGAAAATTTCGACATTCCAGAATAATATTATTAGCTAATACCAAGATGGCAGAGGTACCGTTATGGAGAAATTTTTTCTTGTTGCGAAGGACGTACGAACAAAAGGCGTCGACACATTTTTTCAAAAATTGCAATGAATTTCTTCCAATATTTTCGACATTCTTCGTGCACAGCTCCAAGTGTCCGTACAACAGGTGCGCCCGGCAGTACGTTGCGTACATGCGGTACAATCCGGAGGATTTCAACACAACGACCCGAGCATTGATCTCTTTATGCATTTCTTTTGCCATACCACGCTGCAGGATGTCGCGTGATAAAACATCAATGAGATTCATGGTTTGAAAGGCGTCGTCGCGAAAACTTGCAGTAAACCGCGCCCTGCGATCATTTCGTATAGTCTCATAAGAACACAGTTCTCCATCTTCAATGAATTCTGCGATCAAATCTTGTAAATTAGCCTCCTCAAATTTGAATGTTATTCCCGGAGTCCTCCGTTCAAGGTAGATACTTTTTTTTCTGCTGATGGTACTAGCATTAGCATCCACGACTGCTGAAAATTCGTGGACAAAGGTATCTTCCTCAACCTTTTCCAACATTAGAAATTGCACCCTGGGCTTCGATCGCGGAATACAGACAAGACCAATTTCGTTTAAATCTTTCTCAATTTTTGACGCAATGTTTGCCGGTGTTAGTGTTTTCTCACCACCACTGATGCCGCTGTGCTCATTCCCTGCGCAACAACTACAATCAATCATACTTTGGTATGTGATCATGTTTTTTAACATAGTTAAGCATAAGGTTGCGGCATGTAGCTCGTCATTTTCCAGATTCATGAATTGTATAAAATTTTTGGCCAATTCGGTAACGACCTCCAGGGCGGTTTTTACATCCAATTCTCCAAAATGGACAGTGTTTACAAGTTCATTGGCGAATAGACTTTGCGTCAATACCTCGCTCAGATGATCTTGTTTAAAATCTGTACCACTAAAAACATGCCTAAATTTGTTGTTTGCCTCGAACTTGCAATTTTGCTGAAAAAAAACATTGAAACTGGTCCCAGTAGCGACCGACACCGTCGGGCTAGTGTTTTTTTTGTTTTGTTTACTTTCGCCCAATTTGCCGCCACTCAACCGTGTTTCTTCTTTTGGACCTACTCCAGATGCGTCACTTATGTCACTCATACAACACCAAATGTAAAATTTTATAAAAAATCAAAGAATTCACAATAAAATTGCAAGATTAAATTGATGCCGCGGCATAAAATTCTGTATCCCAAGCCGACGAGAATTCCATCATGCCCAACCGCGGCTAAGATTTTTGGTGACATACGCGTTTCATTTCCCAAAATTACAGCTCGATGGAGGGAGGAAAACGATGCTAGCGGAAATATGGACATGGATATTTGTCGCCATGGCACTGGCGGGATCCTTTTATAATGCCACATTGCGGGTAAAACTGAGTTACGTGCTTTGGCTAATAAGCAACGTGTATCTGTGTGCATACAATGCCTCGATAGGCCAATATTCGCAAGCCTTCATGTTCGGGGCTTATTTAGTCACGACATTCATCGGAATCAAAAATACGTACAAGGATAAATACTGGTTTCGTCCGAACAAATAATCGTCTGCAGGTATAGTTGTCTTGCTTGAAAAAGGCATTCTATCTGACGATATTTAGCAGAGAGATTTCCGTTTTTTTGGAATAGAAAGTGTGCTTTTCTCGAAGAAGATGACTATATATAACTGTTTCGCTCGAAAAGGGCGCACTTTCCTTTATAGTCATCTTACTCGAGAAAAGCATACTGAATGGCATCGGCAAAAAATATAAAGAGATGGAGGATGGAGGAAAGTTTTCGCTTGGAGTTAGCCCAAAATTTTTCGACGGGATTGGAATCTGGAGAATAGGGAGGGAGGTAAATTAGCGAGCATCCAGCGGCCTCGATGG
>JAISXS010000033.1 GCA_031270385.1 Puniceicoccales bacterium
ATTCCAATCCCATCGAAAAATTTTGGGCTAAACTCAAACGAAAACTCAGGGATATCTTGCCTCTTTTCTCTTCCCTCGGCGATGCACTTTACCATGCTTTTTTGTGCCTTTCTTAACCGAAACTGCTATAAATATCGTTGAGCCAGCATGCTTTTCTCAGGCAAGACGACTATATGGCTGTCACGCTCGAAAAAGGCATCACATCCAACGATACTCGGCGGGCAGAATTTTCCTGTTCGCAAAGGAAGGCGTGCCCTTTTCAGATGAAACAGCTATAATCATCTTTCTCGAAAAAAGCACACTTTCCATTCCAAAAAACGGGAGTCCTGCCGCTAAATATCGTCAGACAGAATGCTTTTCTCAAGTAAGATACTTATAACGATATTTGGTGGAAAGATTCATGTTTTTATGAAAAAAAATACGCTTTCTTCAGGTAAGATAACCATATCTTACCTAAAAAAAGCACATCGTTTTTCTATAAAAGCATAAATCTTCCGTTGGTGCGTCGTTGCATTCAGATGCTTTTCTCAAATAAGACAACTACATAAACTAATTCGTGTTGATGCCCTTTCTCATGCGAAAAGATAGAACAAGGCCGATTAATGTCAAAACTGGCATTATAAGGAGTGAATTCCTGAATGTTTCGAATGTTATCGCGCCGTCGGAAGCGGGGGACTTCACTTCCAACAGCCAGCCAACCACTTGCTGGCAAATTCCTCCGACAAACATAACGATCATATTGACGACGGCGACCGCACTGCCCTTTGCATCCGGAGCGTTTACCTCAATGCTGGCGACGAAGCAGACCACCTCCGGAGTAGAACATACGCCAGCAAAAAATAGCAGCAAGCCAAGAATAAATGGTGATTTTATTGGACACATTAGCACAATCGTAAACAGGATTGTGCTGGCAAATGCGCCCTGTACGAGGAGTTTTCGCCGGCATTTTATCATGTCAGAAAGTAGTCCAGCGATTGGGCTGCCAACTAGCCAACCAAGATAAAGCATCCCGGAAACTCGCGTGGCTTCTGCCTTTGGCAGTCCGAGCGCGCATTCTGCGTATTCCACACCCCATAGGTCACCAAATACCACAAGTGGGCCATATAGACATGCTCCGACGAGGCCAATCAACCACGTTTGTTTGTTTTTACAAACTGAAATTAAGCCGGAAAAGAAATTTTTAAGTGATGTGCTGTCTGACAATGCAGACCTTTTTTCCAGCTCCCAGCGCGGAGTATTTGGGATATATATGCACATCACTGCTGTCACGACGACACCGAGAATTGCCATTATCAGGAACGAAAATTTCCATCCAGCGAAGTCCATCAGACGTGACAATGGGGTTTGTCCAAAAGCCCCGCAAATGCCGAGAGACGTGGCCAATCCGGACAAAAAGGCTAGTCGATTGTCGTGGAACCAGATGGCCGCCAAATACATTACACCGATGAATGCGCAGCTGGATCCCACGCCGGCGAGTATCCTTCCCGCTGTTATGAATCCAAGGGAGTGCGACGGAATTATCGGAAGAAGACATCCCAGTGACACAATCACGCAGGCCGGGACCAAAATTGTTCTTCCGCCGAATTTATCGAATAGTACGCCGGCGAATAACTGCAAAGGCGCGTATACTGTGTAATACGAGGCCAGAGCAGCCGCCATCGTTGCATGGGACGCCGAAAATTCCACGGCTAATTCGTGCTCCATTACACTCGGGGCGACGCGTACCAAATATTCGTAGAGATAGAATATCACAGCCGCTGTCCACGCAAACCACGCCAATTTACCGCTTTTTCGCTCAAGTACTAACTTCATTTTCCGACGAATGTGTAAATTTTGTCCCAGAAAGACAACAGAAAAATTCTAAATAAATCGTTTGAAAAAAGTAAAAAGAAATTCTCCGGCAGAAATTTTTGTGTTCGCATCCATGATTTTCACCCCGATGTCTCCAACGTCGCGGAAAATTATCCTAGCGTAGGCTGAGTATTTTTCAAAAATCTCTGCCATTAGAACAGAATCACCGGTGTCGATCTCCAGTGTTTCTCCGGTTTCACCGTCTTCAACGACTATTTTCCCGATGTTCGCCGGAGGAATATCGTTATCATCGACCGTCCGAATTACGATGACATCATTTTTTTTAGCTATGTGGTGAAATTGTTCCAATGTGGCTTTTCTGTTTTTTGCAAGGGCAAATGTGTCGCAGATTACGATGACCGTTGATCCCTTGCGCAACACTTTGTTCAAAAACTTTAGGGCACTGAGCAGGTCCGTACCGAGACGCCTGCCAGAGTTTATGGT
Organism: Puniceicoccales bacterium; assembly: GCA_031270385.1. Lineage (GTDB taxonomy): Bacteria > Verrucomicrobiota > Verrucomicrobiia > Opitutales > JAIRKQ01 > JAIRKQ01. Next base: position 2,296 of record JAISXS010000033.1, read on the forward strand.
TTGTCCGATTGTGTGGTGAAAGACCTCCCCGTAGCAGCACCGTTGTAGGTATTTTTCAACCACATCTGAAAACAACAGCAAACCAATTTTGTCCCTGTTAACTTTCGCCAGCTGAGTCAATGCCGACGCGATATCTGCTGCTAGCGCCATCTTCGATTGTTTTTTTGTCCCGAATTTCATGGATTCGCTGGTGTCAATGGCGAAAATTATGTCGCTTCCTCTATCTCCGCAAATTCTGTCGACGAACGGAACGGCGGTTTTTGCCGTGATATTCCAATTGATAAATCTAGTATCATCGCCGGGGACATATTCCCTGGAATCTCCAAGGACAACGCCATTCGACGGGAACATCCGGCGATACAGCCCAACTAATGCATTTTTTACCCTGGTCATTGTTCTACTCTACTGCCGATAGCATCCACCGTGCAGCGGAAACATCCGCTCCGGTCGAGAGAATATCACGCAATTTTCCGGCAGCAACCGCGAATGACTGGCGAAGTTTTTCACTCTTCAAGTACTGCAAAATATGTTTTGCCACCGATTTTGGCCGAAATTGCGACTGTAAAAACTCGCGCCACACGCACCTGTCCAGCAAGATATTTGCGATTCCGATGAAATTGATTTTCACCAAAATCTTGCCAATTGAATACGTCAGCGGATGGGTTTTGTACACTATCGCCCCAGGGATTCCAGCCAGACAGCAGCGGAGTGACATCGTTCCCGAACTCATAATAGTCGCGCACGCTTCCACGCTTTCCCCGTCAGCGATAAAACTTATAAAATTTACTAGCTTCGGGAAATTTTTGTTTAAAATTTTTCGCAAAACCACCAATGCTATCTCATCCGGATAAACAACTATGGCCATGCGATCGCTATCTTCCGCCAATATTTTCAGGAAACTCTTCAGCAGTAGCGGGAAAATTCTTTTGATAGACGAAACTCTGCTCCCGTGCAATAGCAATACCGGCCCATTCGGATTGTACAAAATATTCAGGTCGTGATTGGGCGACAAAAGTGGATGGCCGACGAAATTGACATCCAACGGCGTATCTTCGAAATACTTCTTTTCAAACGGCAAAATCACGGCGAGGGAGTCAATTACCTTCGCCATTTGGTGGCGTCTTTTCGGTCTCCATGCCCAAATTTGTGGGGATATGTAATAGAAAACTTTTATGTTGCCGCCTGATTTCCGAGATAACCCACGTTCGAACAATTTCCTGGCTAGCTTGAGATTAAATTCCGGGTAATCCACCAAGCATACGGCTTTTGGGCGGCAAACTTCTATCCATTTGACCGTTTGGTTTAGTAGTTTTGTAAGAAAAAATAGGTTTGGTATGATTTCGTAGACCCCAACCACGGCGAATTTTGTCATATCAACTATCACGTCAGCGCCTGCTTCCCGGAGGGAGCGTCCACCGAATGCCACAATATTGATATTCGGACGGATTTTTTTGATTTCTTTTACCATGATTGCCGCGTGCTGATCCCCGGAGTGTTCCCCGGCCACGATCGCTAAATCCACTTGTTTCGTCCCGTGTGACCCCAGGTAAATCTTGAATTTTCTCACCTGGTCGAGAAAGTGAAAAAAGGGTGCCGATTTTGTCAAATAATATGAAGCCAGCCGGTATTTTTATATTATGGATGAAACACTTATTACGGCCCGAGTTGCACCCGTGGCAGCTTTTCCCACACATCGGAGAATGCATCATCACGTTCGATATAGTCATCTTCCCCGAGAGAAGCACATCCTCCATTCCAAAAAACGGGAACCTTTCCGCTAAATATCGTTGAACAGAGCACTTTCCCCAAGTAAGACGACCATAAAGGCATTCTCCATAAGAATACTTAGCAGGAGAATTTCTTTTTCTGCGAAGAAATAATACGCCCTTTTCAAGCGAAACAATCACACAATCGCAGGCCTAAAATTTCAACAATTTCCGCAAGGTCGCATCGATGATCGCAGGATTTGCCCGACCTCCGGATTCTTTCATTACGACACCCTTTATCGCGTTAATCGCGGCATCTTTTCCGGCTCGGAACTCATTGGCTGCTTTTTCATTTTTCGCTATGGCTGCCTTACAAAGCTCCATGAGCTCATCGGAATCTGTGTTTTGCCTGAGGCCCTGTTCTTCGACGATGGCATCGGCCGATTTTCCGGTTTGAAACATCTCAATAAAGACGCTCTGCGCGATTTGCTTGGATATCACGCCATCGTCGATCAACCACACCAGGTCCGCCAAATTTTCCGAAGAAATTTTAAGGCTATTGAAAGAAAAACTTTCTCCGTCATTTCCACGATTTTGACTTGACATTTCACGGAGCATGTCATTGGCGACAAAATTCGCGATCACACGAGGATTGTTGTAAACGGCTGCGGCATCTTCGAAAAATTTTCCAAGTTCCGGTTTCGGGCAAATTACGGAAGTTACCGTGTATGGCAGATCGTATTGCCGGAAAAATCTCTCCTGTTTAGCGAACGGAAATTCCGGGAGCCTCGACAAAATTTCATCCCTCGTTTCCTGTGAAATTCTTATCGGCATGAGGTCTGGATCAGCGAAATAGCGATAGTCGAATGCAGTTTCCTTGGATCGCATGACGGTCGTCAGGCAGGAATTCGCATCCCATCTGCGCGTCTCCTGGGAAATTTTTCCACCATTTTTCAACTCACTAATCTGCCGTTTAATCTCGAACTCCAACCCGTTTTTTACTCCGGAAATAGAATTTAAATTTTTTATTTCCACCTTTGTCCCCAATTTTTGTTCACCGACTGGCCGCACGCTAACATTTGCATCACAACGCATTTCTCCCTTTTCCATGTCGCAATCGGAAATTTCGGCGTATATCATGTGCATGCGAAGGGAATTCAAATAGGCGAATGCCTCGTCCGGAGAGTGCATGTCAGGCTTAGAAACTATTTCCATGAGTGCCACACCGGCTCTGTTGAAGTCAATTCCGGAATCATCGCCAAAATGCGTCAACTTTCCAACGTCTTCTTCCAAGTGTATGCGGTCCAGTGCGATTTTCCTGTGCTCTCCCATGACATTGCGTGACGGTCCTTGGAGTTCGATCTCAACATATCCGTTGCGGCATATTGGATCACTGTTCTGCGAAATTTGATAATTTTTTGGGCAATCCGGATAGAAGTAATTTTTGCGATCCCACTTCGCTGTCCCTACGATGTCGCAGCCAAAAATTAGACCGGCTTTTATCGTCTTCATGACAGCTTCCCTGTTTATCACGGGCAATGTGCCTGGCAACCCGAGAATTACCGGATCCGTCAGTGTATTCGGTTCTTCTCCAAAAACATACGGACATCTCGAAAACAGTTTGGATTTGGTCATTATTTGAACGTGAACTTCTAACCCTATTACAGCTTCATATTCCATCGCTTCACGACTAACCAAAAGCACCACGTAATCAACAAAAATCATGGGCTGCACAGTAAATGTACCACATGCAACCGGCAATACGGGTCCTGCGAACAGAATTTCCCCGATTTTGGCCAAAAATATCGCAAACAGAATGGCGTTTCGTGAGTGTGGTTTTTAATTTGATGAATATGAATACGCAATCCGTGCAAATCTATCGACGGTTATCTCAATGCAACGTGGCTCCCGATCGTTTGTCAACAGTCGGATGCAAAACGGGCGAAAATATCCGCACTTGAAAATTACACCGTCCTGAAGATCGCGTTCATGACCTCGATTTTCGAGCACCACATCATTCGGCTTTGTTTCGTCATCAATGGACCAACACTCCTTGCCGGTGATATTGAAAAATTCCCTAATCGGGACATCGATGACAGTTCCCACATCGGCATTATTCTCATCAGTACGTTTAATGATGAACCTTTTATAGGGCATATCTATTGACAGGTAAACTTTATCGTTCGGTTTCCTCAAAGACTCTATCCTGCACAGCGATACAACTCTCAGCAGTGCTGCCTGAAAACTTTTAAATTTTTTGGCGTCCTCGAGTGCCATTCCGGCGTCCGACGACCTATTCAGGAATGCGAATCCGGCCATAAGGAGCATAACAATTGCCATGCAAACAAGAATTTCTATAATCGAAAGTCCGTTCGTTCTGCACCTCGGGCTCATTACCGACGTTTCTTGAATTTCGGTGTGCGCGCTTACTTCGTGCGTGTGTTTTTTTATACTTGTCATGGATGGGTACATATACTTTGAAATTCGGCACGTCAATATCTTCTTGTTGAGATTTTGCAAAAATTTGAAAAGCTCCCAGATATCCACAGGCGTTCCCGGCAATCGGAAATTTGCGTACAAAGCGTCGTAGAACAAAATTTTATAAAAATGCAAAAATTTTCGCACAATAAGAATTTATTATTGACATCCTTGACTTTATTTGCGATGGTCGTGTCATGAGAGTTGGAAATAGAGGGTCTGGCGTGCAACGCCGGCCGAATGGAGGGTCGCCGCAACAACCTAGGATTAATCGGGAGGATGTGCGTAACTGTGCGAATGACCGTATATGTAACCGTGTGCGTGTCCGTAGGCCCGGAAGTCATATTGCAGGATTTGGGGGACAACAACGCACAAACGCTATGCCCAATATTCAAACGGCAAACCGTGCGCCGGTTGTGCAGCAGCCAGCGGTAGTTTCTCCGCAACCGGAAAGAAGAGGCGGACAGGTTCCGGCTGCGCAGCAGCAAATCCCAGTGACGAATGTACAGCAACGGATGCCGATACCGAGGACATTGGGTGAAATTAGGTTTGAGGACATTGCCTATAACTTTGTTGGCCGAAGAAAAATGCAAACATCCGGTGACGGGTGCAACAGATGCGGATTTAATTCCGTGTGGCCGCAAATTACTCCGGGACCGAATAAGCCGAGGGACGCCGAGGCGTTGCGTGAAAAGCTGGGATATATGTATGGCGAACAGTTTTGTGCAACTGATGAGAATGGTAGTGGTGGCATAAAAAAAGTGGCAGATGTTTTTAATCAGCCGGTGGTGTCAATCCCGCATACCGGTGGTAGGGTAAGTAACGTCTCGCTGACTTTTACCATTCCGAACGATGGAGATACCCTCATTCTTACGGTCCATCCAACTGATGACGTCGAAAAGAATTTCGCGCAATACTTGTGTGATATGATGTGTCTCGACACTGCGACTGGCGATGTTTTAGCTAGTAGATTTGCGCAATGCGAGAGTTTGATCAGCAAAACAGAAAGTTTGGTCCCGAATGCCAGGCAGTTGTCGCTTTACGAAGTTCTCATCGAAATTATCAGGATGCGTGGGACAATCGTGGTGACGAACGGTGGTGGTCACTTCGAAGGCGCGGTCAAAAACTAATACCAGAAGTTCAAAAAGTTTTTCATAAAAAATCAAAGAACGCTTGCCAGTGCAGACTTACGTTATCGGCAGGGTGGTGAGTGTTCTTGGTTTTACAAGGATTTTGTTTTTTTACATTGACTGATGTTATTGGCCGCACAAAATGCGCCGCAACCATGATGAATCAAACAACGCCACCAACACAAGTTGCCCCGCAGCGATTGGCAGTAAATAGCAGTCAACAGCTTACCGATCCGGATGAAGTTTCGACTTCGCCAGAGATTATAGATTTTCCAGCCATAGACCAGGTTGATACCAGAGAGCCCTCACATGAACTGCCACTTGTTCCCAGCAAATCAGTGGAGGATAGGCTTAGCGAGCTGTGGAGAAGAGTAACTGCTCTTGAAAGTGAAAGAGTCGCTGAGCGCAGGGGCGCAGACCGGACCAATCGCCATGCACGACGGAGCGCAAGCAGAAGTTACGGCATTGGTTCGTACAGCGTGATGCTAAATAAAATAGGCAGGAAAAGCTCCATGGCGCGGGTAAACAACGGTGACGATGGCGTGTCATACGCGGTATTAGTTCAGATGAAGAACAGGTATACGGAGGACGACGTTAGTGAATTTAGAAAAGCTGCTGACCTAAAAGACGGTGAAAAATTCAATGAAACCCATGCGCAGAAGTTGGCTAATCATTTCGGCCGCCCAATTCTAATCATTGATTACAGGTGGAATGTTGTAAACAGCTATGCATTGTATATTCCGCTCGCCGATGGACCAATACTCATCGATAAGGATAACGTAGCTGTCGACGGTCTATCCGAAGTTTTTTCTGTGTGGTTTGCAAATTATACGCAGAGCAACGATGTAGACAGTATTTCGGATGTGCAGACGAAAATTAACGACATAGGCAAATTCCTACCGCTAAATTTTGACATTAAAAATGCGACAATTTTACAAGTACTTCTTGCGTTTGGTAAAAATTTGGAGTCAATAGTTATCCCTCATACCATCGCCAACACCATTTCTGGCAGCAATGATCGCTTTCTAGCGACATTTTCGAAACCAGAAATAGGATCTCTCGAACGAACGCTGACCAGATCTCTAACAACACCGATATCGGTTCGCGCAGAGCAACCACCTGCCGACGTCGCAAAGCAGCCGCCATCGCGCAGACCACGTCCCGGTCCGGATCGGTCGCAGATCCATAAAGATCCTCCGCCAGTTGTTCACCCACAAATTGAAAGTATTGAGCAACGGCTGACTCCGATAAGAATAAAATCTGGAATGCCGATTTCTTTCGGAATGCCACTCCAATCGCCCTTAAGTGAGGAAACCCCGAAATTACCAACTCCAAAAGCTCCAAGGACGAAAGAGTCCTTTGGAAAGACCATGATGAATATCTTTGGGAGAAAATAGGTAATGCTTTAGGATAGCGAGAGTCGATTACGCATCGATTACGCCATCACGAGAGTGTGTGTGCTCGCCCACTCGCCAAGCTTGCAATTCGCAAGAAATAATTAACACATTGAAGAAAATGCAGTTATAGTTATCTTACTCGAAAAAAGCATTTCAATCTAACGATATTTGGCAGAAAGATTCCCATTTTTTGGAATAGAGGGTGTGTTTTTTTCGGGCAGGACGACTATATTTTGCCCAGGAGGGGTGTGTTGTTTTTTTATAAAAACGGTAATTTTCCAGTTAAATGTATAGCTGTCACGCCCGACAGGGACATCTTATCCAACGATACTCGGCAGGCAGAATTTTCCTGTTTGCAAAGAAAAGCACGCCCTTTTCGGGTGAAGCAGCTATGGTCATCTTCCCCGAGAAAAGCACATTCTCTATTCCAAAAAGACGGAAATCTTTTTGCTATAGTTGTCACACTCGACAAGGGCGTTCTACCCAACGATATTTAGCGGGAAATTTCTTCCTTTTGCAAAGAAAAACACGCCCTTCTTAAATAAAACAGCTATAAATATCGTTGGGCAGAATGCTTTTCTCGAGTAAAACGATTATAGAAGAGTGGCGATTACAAACATGGAATCGTGGTTGATTTATTCGAAGGAGACGTGGTTCGATTTTCCTTCGAATCCGGTTTGGATTGT